>JAILLM010000005.1 GCA_024693165.1 Bacilli bacterium
ACTATTTATACTATTATTAACTTATGTTATATTTAACAAGTTAAGGAGGATATAAATGATTGAAATTAAAAATATAACAAAAACATTTGAAAAAATTGATGAACACAAGAAAAAGTTTAAATTCAATGCTGATAATGATATTTCATTTGAAGTAAAAGAAGGAGAAATTGTAGGTTTACTTGGACCTAATGGTGCTGGTAAAACAACTCTTTTAAGAATCATTGCTGGTATAATGAGTCCAAATAAAGGATTAATTACTATTGATGATATGAATTATAAAGATAATGATTTAGAAATAAAGAAAATTATTTCATTCTTATCAGGTAATACTAAGTTATATAAAGAATTATCTCCATATGAACTTATGGAAATGTGTGGTGAATACTACAATGTAGATAAGAAAACTTTATATAAAAGAATTGATGAAATCATTAAAAGATTTGATATGAGTAAATTCAAGAATCAAAGAATTGATACTTTATCTACTGGACAAACTCAAAGAGTAGGTATTGCTCGTTGTTTAGTTCATAATCCTAAGTATTATATATTTGATGAAGCAACTTCTGGACTTGATATTATTTCATCAAAAGTAATCTTAGACTTTATTAAAGAAGAAAAGAAAAAAGGTAAAGGTATTATTTACTCAACACATTATATGGAAGAAGCAGAAAACATTTGTGATAGAGTAGTTCTAGTTAATAAGGGAAAAATAATTGCAACTGGAACTCCAGATGATATCTTAAAGAAAACTAAAACTAATAATCTAAGAGATGCGTTCTTTGCACTAATCGGAGGTGAGAAGAATGAATAAAGTATTTATTACATGTAGAAAAGAATTAAGAGCAATTTTTAGAGATAAAAAGTTTGTAAGTATTATTTTCTTAATGCCACTTATTATTCCATTCTTTATTATTGGTATGGGATTTTTATATGAGAATATAGATTCAACTGAAGGATATAAAATTGGTGTTAACTATGAGATAAGTGAAGAAGAAAAAACAATATTTAATAATATTGCAAAAGATACTGAATTTGTTTATAAGAGTAATGATGAATTAAAGACTCTTTATGATGAAGGAGAAATTGATGCATATATCTTAAAGAATGAATCATATGATTTATATGTAGATACATCAGCTACTAAAGGTCTTACAATTTCAAGTCTTGTTGGTGGATACTTTGAAGCCTTAAATACTGAATATGCTAAAGGATTCTTAATTGAAAAAGGATATGATCCAGATTCAGTATTAAATGTAATTCACTATGAATTAAAAGATCAAGCTAAAGAAGGTACATCATTCTTTACTAACTTCTTAATTTCATTCTCACTTGTATATTTAGTAATGATTATTACAGTTACTGCAATGAATACATCTACTGATATTATCGCAGGTGAAAAAGAAAGAGGAACTTTCGAAACATTACTTACATTCCCAATTACTTCAAATGAAATCATTGGTGGTAAGTTAATGGCTATTGTTTGCTCATGTATTATCTCAGCTGTTATTGGTATAGCTACATCAATCCCAGCATTTGCAATAGTTAAAAACAATACAGAAATGTTTAAGACAATGCATTTAAATACAAGTTTTGTTAATATTCTACTTGCTTTAGTAGTAGTAATTATAGTTTCTTGTTTAGTAGGTGTAATAAGCATCTTCTTATGCGGTAAAGCTAAAACATTTAAAGAAGCTCAAAGTAAAGTATCAGCACTTTCATTTATGTCAATGATACCTATGTTTACTTCTTTAATGGAAGTTTCATCAGATGTTTTATATATGATTCCAATTGCTAACGCAGGAACAATTCTTAATGATTTATTCGTAGGTGAAATGAAGATGCATAATATGTTAATATTTGTAGTATCATCTATACTTGTTACAGTTATTGTTACTATTTATGTAAGTAAACAATATAAAGACGAAAAAGCATTATTCTAAGGAAAGTATTAACTTTCCTTTTTTAGTGTTATAATTATCATGGTGAGTATGATGAATAAAGAATTATTAAGAACTATTAAATTTACAGTGTTTTCTATATCAGCTGGTGTAATTCAATTTGGTGTTTTTGCATTACTTTATGATCTATTAAATTTACCATATTGGCCAAGTTATTTAACTGGATTAGTGTTATCAGTTATATGGAATTTCACTTTAAATAGAAATTTCACTTTTAATAGTGCAAACAATGTGCCTAAAGCAATGTTTCAAGTATTCTTGTTTTATCTAGTGTTCACACCAGTAAGTACATATCTAGGTAATACTTTAGAATCATCTGGATGGAATGGTAATATTGTTACATTACTTATGATGGTAACCAATTTTGTTACTGAATATTTATATGACAGATTCTATGTATTTAAAGACTCAATAGATACAAAAGTTAAGTAAGATATTTACTTAACTTTTATTTTGTTTAATAATTATATTAAGGAGAATAATATGAAGAAAAGGTTTAATGAATTTATGAAAACTTTTACTTTTGCATTAGTTCTAATAGTAATAGCTTTTTGTGTTGCTGCTATTACTAAACTAAAAGAAAATAGTCCTAAAGAGAATGATGATTCAGTAATAACTAGTACAACTACGTCTCTTTTAGATTCAATTATTCCAACTACTAAATCAAGTGAAGACTCTATTCAAGAAATTGAAAAAATATTTACATCAGCTGGCGATGAAGTAGTTGAAGAAACACCTAATAGATATACCTTTAATAGATATATGAAAGACTTTAGTTATTCATATAGAGATGATATAAAGATGTATTCTTATGATCGATTAGAGATTATTTATTATGATGATCAAAGTGGAATAGTTAAGATTTTCATCTTTAATAAGAGTACTTATAATCATATAAAAACAATTAAGACAATCAAACCAATTACTGAGAACTATTTAATCTCATTTAAGATAATTGATAGTAATCTATATTTCTTAGATGCAGATACATCTAGAGATGATAATAATTGTTTATTAGTTAAGAATGTTATTATGAAGTATTTTAATCTTTTAGACTATGAGTTGGAAGATTATAAAGACTTTAAATTTAGCGAAAATTTGAATTTAACATGCTAAGATAGTCGCTTAGTATGTTTTTTATTTAGTTTTAAATAATACATGCTATAATGTTCAAAAGAAGGTGAGAGAATGTTTTCTAATATATTAAAAAATGAACTTATAGATCAAAAGAATTCGAAATCTAAAGGTAATATTTATCATTTTACACAAGTTAATTTTGCTTTTAACTCAAATAAAATTGAAGGAAGTAAGTTAACTGAGGATGAAACTAAAGAGATATTTGAAACTGTTGAGTTTTCACCTAAAACAAATGATGAAATAGAAACAAGTAATCATTTTAAACTATTTGATTATATGCTTGATAATATAGATGAGAAGTTAACTAAAGATATGATTATAAATATGAATGTATTATTAAAGAAAGATACAAGTGATGAAAGAAATACTGAATATAATATAGGGGGATTCAAGACTAAAGAGAATATCATAGGTTTAGTTAATGTTATCAATACATCTAAACCTAATAAAGTAGAAAAAGACATTGATGAATTACTTAATTGGTATAATTCATTAAAAGAAATAACCCTTGAAGATATTATTGAGTTTCACTATAGATTTGAAACTATTCATCCATTTAGTGATGGTAATGGTCGAGTAGGAAGAATGATTATGTTTAAAGAATGTTTAAGAAATAATATAATGCCATTTATTATTCTTGATTATCATAAATCATTTTATTTAAGAGGTTTAAAAGAATATAAGAGGGACACCTTATTCTTAATAGATACTATTAAAACAGAACAAGATATTTATGAAAAAGTATGTAATGATCTTTTAGATATAGATTTACAAGAAATCTAAAAAAACGACAATAAGTAACAAATAAACCATTAGAAAACTAATGGTTTTTATATGTTTTATGATACAATATATATTGTGATTAAAATGGAATATATAAAAGGAAAATTTAAAAGTACAATTTATGAAAACACATCCAATGGTTATACGGTTGGTCTTTTTAGAGTGTCTGAAGTTAGTAAGAATTTAAAGGATTCAATTGCAGTTCCTTCTACTATTTCATTTACTGGTTTCTTTACCGGTTTAAATAGTGATGATAATTATATTTTTCATGGTGATTATATAAGACATGAAAGATTTGGATATCAATTTAAGGTAGAAAATTATGAAAGGGTAGAACCAACCGGAGAAGATCAAGTAATTGACTTTTTAACTTCTTCATTTGTTAAAGGCTGTGGAAAAAAGACTGCTGAAAAGATTGTTAAAGCACTTGGCGATAATGCACTTGAGTTAATTAAGAAAGATAAAAACAATTTAATTAAAGCAGGTGTATCAGAAAAGACTAGTACAACTATATATAACTCTTTAATTGATTATTATGGCCAAGATGAACTAATTATGTTCTTAAAAGGATTAGGTTTCTCAGTTAGAGAAATAACTAGACTTATTTCTAAGTTTGGAAAAAAGATTAAAGATATTGTTTATAATGATCTTTATAGTTTAGTAGATCTAGTAGACTTTAAAAAGTTAGATGAAGTATATTTTAGACTTTTTGATGAAACAAATGATATGAGAACTCTTGGTTGTTTTATTGAAACATTAAAAAGACTTTCATTTGATAATGGAGATACTTATTCAACTAAAGATGAGTTATATGATTATATGCTTAATACTTTTAAAATTGATCTTTATGATAGATTTGATTTCTTTGAAAAGATTCTTAAAAATAATTTCTTAATTAAAGTAAAAGATGAAAGATATTATCTATATGAAACATATCAT
>JAILLM010000024.1 GCA_024693165.1 Bacilli bacterium
TGATATATATGAAACTAAAGAATTGGGTAAAAGTATTCTATGTATTTGCTATATTATTATGTGTTTACTTAGTATATAGTTTTCTACTTTATAATAGTTATATTAAATATAGAAATACTGCACTTCATTTAATTGAAAATGGAACGCTGTTAGCACCAAAAGTATTTCCTAATACAAGAGTAACTAAAGCAATCTATATTTTAGATACTTTATCACTTGGTAATGATTTTGAATCAATTGTTAAAGAAAATGATTCTTGGAGAATTACAGATAAAGATAATATTTCATATAAATTAAAAGTAAAAGAAGTTGAAAATGATAATTATCGAATGTATCAATATACCGTTTCTAATTTAGATAGTGTTAAAGATCAAAAGATTTCAGTATTCTCATCAACAGGTAAAATAAGTAATGCAAAAAAGCTTGTAAAAAATATAAGTATTTATGTTCCTCAATATGAAGAAATATTCTTAGTTGATGGTAATAAAAAACATGCAGTAATTTTTAAATATAATGATGAGATTAATGCTTATGTTTTTATAGGTGAAAAGAAATATCATTTAATATTTGATAATGACTCATTAAGTTATGAATATATAATTAATATATTATCAACTTTATCTTTAGAGGATTAATTTGCATTTAAGGTAATAAAGTGATAATATATCCCTCATATGGAGGGGATAATCATGAAATATGAAAATACTATTATTCACGTTATACAAGATGACATGGACGGTGAATTTTTAATTAAATTTAGTTATAATCCTGAAGAGGATAAAATTACATTTTATGGTTGTTATGGAAATATAGCTTTATTACATGGAGTTGATTTTGAAACAATTATTAGAGCAGCTATAGTTCAAGAAAACTATGTTAGATATATAGATGGAGAATCAAATAAAGAAACTTCTCCTGAAGATAACCATATATATTTAAATGTATGGGACTATGTACGTACATATGAAGTTGCTATTTCAGAAGGAAAAAATAAACAATTGAAAACAAGATAATCTTGTGATATATTATGAATTGTTAAACAGCGAAGGAAAGAGTAGTAAATACAAGACGCATAGAGAGTTCCTGGTTGGTGAAAAGGAATAGGGAGTATTTATGAACATGGCTCTGGAGTTTAAATCGGGTAATTTACGATATAAATTTAAAGTTGCATGATAAAGTCATGAATTAAGGTGGTACCGCGGGTATATTACTCGTCCTTATCTTAGTTCATGGCTTTTTTATTTTAGAAAGAAGGTAAAATTATGGAAAAGGAAAAGTATTATATTTCTACTGCAATTGCCTATACATCAGGTAAACCTCATATTGGAAATACATATGAAATCGTACTTGCTGATGCTATTGCAAGAAATAAAAGACTTGAAGGGTACGATGTTTATCTACAAACTGGTACTGATGAACATGGTGAAAAAATTGAGTTAAAAGCTAAAGAAGCTGGAATTACACCACAAGAATTTGTTGATAATGTTGCAGGTGAAATTAAAGAAATTTGGGATTTAATGAATACTTCTTATGATAAATTTGTAAGAACTACTGATAAGCATCATGAAGAAGTTGTTCAACATATATTTAAGAAAATGTATGATAAAGGAGATATTTACCTAGGAAAATATGAAGGATGGTATTGTACTCCTTGTGAATCATTCTGGACTGAATCTCAATTAGTTGATGGAAAATGTCCTGATTGTGGTAGAGATGTAGAAAAGAAGAGTGAAGAATCATACTTCTTCAAATTATCTAAATATCAAAAACAATTAGAAGAATTTATTGAAACTCATCCAGATTTTATTCAACCAGAAGCAAGAAAGAATGAAATGTTAAATAACTTCATTAAACCAGGATTACAAGATTTATGTGTTTCTCGTACTGCATTCAGTTGGGGAATTCCTGTAGATTTTGATCCTAAACATGTAGTTTATGTTTGGTTAGATGCATTAACTAACTATATTACTAACATTGGTTATGATGTAGATGGTAATGATACAGATGAGTTTAAAAAGAAATGGCCTGCCGACTTACACTTAATTGGTAAGGATATTATTAGATTCCATACTATTTATTGGCCATGCTTTTTATTCAGTTTAGATTTACCAATGCCAAAACAAGTATTTGGACATCCTTGGTTAATCATGAGCGATGGTAAGATGAGTAAGTCTAAAGGAAATGTTGTATATGCTGACGATATTGCTAATAAATATAGTGTAGATGCATTAAGATATTTCTTCTTACATGAAATTCCATTCGCAGCTGATGGTGTATTCTCAGAAGATTTATTAATTGAAAGAATTAATTCTGATTTAGCTAATATCTTAGGAAACTTAGTTAATAGAACTATTTCAATGAGTAATAAATACTTTGATGGTATTGTAACTAATACTAATGTAAAAGTTGATGAAGAAGATTCTGAACTAATTAGTCTATGTGAAGGATTAAATGTAAAAGTACATGAACATATGGATAAATTAAGAATAGCTGATTCAATCGATGATATCTTTGAAGTTTTAAGAGCAGCTAATAAATATATCGATATTACTATGCCTTGGGCACTAGCAAAAGATGAAACTAAGAAAGAAAGACTAAACACTGTTCTTTATAACTTAATTGAAGCTATCAGAGTATGTGCTGTATACTTACAAGCATTCTTACCTGAAACTGCTGAAAAGATATTTACTCAAATTAACACTGATATTAAAGACTATGAATCAACTAAAGAATTTGGTAAATATGTATCAGGAACTAAGTTAAATACTCCTGAAATTCTATTTGCTAGAATTGACACTACAAAATAACATCTCTTTTTAGAGATGTTTTTTTATGCTATACTATGTGCGAGGTGAAATACATGTTTACAGATAGTCATGCACATATAACAAAAGAATTTTATGAAGATATAGATGTTGTTATAAAAAATGCTAAATTAAATAATGTTAATAGAATTATTATAGATGCAGATTCAATTGAATCTTGTTATGAAGTATTAGATATATCTAGTAAATATGATAATGTATATTGTTGTTTAGGTATTCATCCTGAAAACATAAACGAAAATGTTTATGAATTAGATAAGATAGTTGAAGACAACAAAGATAATCCTAAGTTTATAGCTATCGGAGAAATTGGATTAGATTATTATTGGACTAAAGATACTAAGGATAAACAAAAAGAAATATTAAGACATCAAATGGAAATTGCTAAAAAGTATAATAAACCAGTAATAATTCATTCGAGGGAAGCGACTAAAGATACAATTGATATTTTAAAAGAATATCCTGAAGTTATTGGAGATATTCATTGTTTCTCAGGTTCTTATGAAACTGCAGAAATCTATTTAAAGATGGGTTATTACATAGGTGTAGGTGGTGTATTAACATTTAAGAATGCTAATATCAAAGATGTAATTGTTAAATTACCACTTAATAGATTACTTCTTGAAACTGATTCACCATTCTTAGCTCCAACTCCTAAAAGAGGAGAAACTAATGAACCAGCTAATATTCCTATAATTGCTGATTTCTTAGCTAACTTAAAGGGAATATCCATTGATGAAGTATCTAAACAAACTGAAAAGAATATTAATAAATTATTTAATATAGGTGATATTAATGAATAAGAATTTTAATTTTAAAAAGAAATTTGGTCAAAACTTTCTAATTGATAAAGATAAAACTCAAAGAATAGTTGATCTTATTAATGCTAATGAAGAAGATTTAATTATTGAAATTGGTCCTGGTGCAGGTGCTTTAACTAAGAGATTAGTTAAAAAGAATGCTAAATTAATATGTTATGAGATAGATGATGATACAAAAGAATATCTTTTACCATTAGAAAATGAAAAAACTAAGATAATTTATAAAGATTTCTTAACTGCTAATGTTCAAGAAGATATTAAAGATATTGAATATAATAATTTATATATCGTAGGTAATTTACCATATTATATAACTACTCCAATAATTGAAAAAATTATTAAAGAAGAAGTAGATGTTAAGAAAATGGTATTTATGGTTCAAAAAGAAGTAGGAGAAAGATTTGCATCTAAACCAAATTCTAAAGAATATGGATCAATTACTGTATTCTTAAATTACTATTTCAACATTAAACAAGAATTTATTGTAGGAAGAAGATGTTTCAATCCAGCTCCCAATGTAGATTCAATGGTTATTTCATTAAATCAAAAACCAGATAGATTACCAGTAGATATGAAGAAGTTTGATAGAATAGTTAGAGATTCTTTCCAATTTAAAAGAAAGAACTTAAGAAACAATTTAAAAAATTATGATTTAGATAAAGTAAATGAAATATTAGGTAAATACAATTATGATATAACTCATAGAGCAGAAGAATTTGACTATAAAGTGTTTGTTGATTTAAGTAATAACTTATTTTAATTGATTTTTTATAACCTTTCCTTTATAATTAAATTGTATAGTAATATATAGGAAAGGTGAGGCTCGATGAAAATAACAAACGTTAGAGTGCGTGTAGTTGAAAAGGAGAATTCTAAGATGAGAGGTTTTGCATCAGTAACATTAGATGATATGTTTGCTGTTCATGACATCAGAATCCTAGAAGGAGACAATGGTTTGTTCTTGGCTATGCCAAGTAAACAAATTGGTGAAGGAGAATATAAAGATATAGCTCATCCAATCAACCAAGAAGCTCGTCAAATGTTCAGTGATGCTATTATCGAAGAATATAAAAAAGAATTAGCTAAAGCTGAAGAAGAATAAGATGGTTTTAAACCATCTTTTTTTTGTACAAATTTATGTCAACTTTTATTAAATTTCCTTAATAATAATGTACATTTGAATAGGGTATATTATATTTATTATAGGTGAATATGGTGAAAAAGTATAAATTAAGAGTAGGCTTTTATCTTTTCTTAATTGCAGGCATTTTAACAATGCTTGGTTTTTCATGTTTCAATATTTGGACACAAATTTACCAAAATGAACAAAAGGTTCATGAATTAAATGAGAAGTATGAAAGACTAGTAGATCAAGAATATGATTTATCTGGTCAAGTAAATAAACTTCAAGATCCTGAATATGTAGCAAAGTATGCTAGAGAAAAGTACCTTTATACATCTGATGGAGAAAAGATTATAGACATTGAAACTAATAAATAGTCATTTGCTAAATGACTATTTTTATGTTATTATTGTTTCACATATGGGGTCGTAATTGGTTTCGACAAATTACAGTCCTGTATTAGTTGCAAGTGGCTGGTAACCTAATTACCAACAATTAAAATTAACTGACAATAACAGTAATATGACTTTAGCTTTCGCCTAGTCGAAAGCCTTCACATACAGTTTGTGATGGAGTGCTCATAGGATAATCGTCCGTAGTTATTTTATGGGTTCATATATACGGAATATACTATTACTTCTCGTCCTAAGTTGTAGTAATGAATTTTATTAGGAATAGTAAATCTTAGTTTGTTAGATACTTTTGGATTTATGAAATTTTATTTCTAACTAAACTTGTAGACGCTAATATATGAGTATTTTGGACGGGAGTTCGAATCTCCCCGACTCCACCATTTTGTATTTCAAGAACCTGTTTGGTTCTTTTTATTATGTTGATCTAATCTATGTAATATCACTGAATTAATCTTTATTTATTCTATATCATTAGTATTTGAATAAGGTTATAGAATTCAAAAAGAATCTAAAGGAAAAATGTATAATTAAACTATCTCAAATGAGATGGTTTTTTCTTGTATTTGAATTATAATTATATTGGTAGATGTATATGAAGAAAAAATTAATAATAATTTGTGTATTAGTGTTATTTTTTGTTCCAATAATGTATTTCTTATATGTATATAATGTACTTCCACATAAAGCATATGATAGTTCAAACTTTAATATCAAAGTATATAAAAGTTCAATAGATAAAGATGAAGATGGAATTGATGATCAAACTGATATATTAAATAGTGTAAGAGAATATATAAGTAAAAAACCTAAATATAAATCTAAGTATTATGGAACTGGATATCCAAATGATGAATATGGAGCATGTACTGATGTTGTAGCTTTTGGTTTACTAGGAGCCGGTTATGATCTAAGAAAATTATTAAGTAATGATGTTAAGAATAATCGAAGTGAATACAATATTAAAGAAATGGATATTAATATAGATTTCAGAAGAGTATTAAATATTAATATATATTTAAAAAGAAATCATATTAGTTTAACAACAGATATAACTAAAATAGAAGAATGGCAAGGCGGAGATATCATAGTATTCTCAAAGCATATTGGAATTGTTTCTGATAAAAGAAATAAAAAAGGTATTCCATTCTTAATACATCATGCATATCCTGGTCAATTACGTTATGAAGAAGATATCCTAGAAAATTATGATGACATAATTGGACATTATAGAATAAGTTAAGTTTGCATTAAATAAATATAAATGATATATTACAACTAGAGAAAAGTAGGTATAAAGATGAAAGTATTTAGAGATAATTGTGTTTACGTGCAAATGGACGATTTAGTTCAACTATTAACTTTATCAGACGGAGTCCCTGATACTATAATGAAGAAACTTCATTCAGAAAATGAAATAACAGTGGATGACACTAATAGATTTGATTTTGTTAAATTTGATTTACCAGAAGAAGTATTCTTTTTCAAAAGACAAGATTGGATTATAGATTATGAAAACTATAAAGATTTAGATGATGAAAAACTTGAAAAGATAGCTCATGAACTATATCTTAATAGTGAAAGTATCGTTAATAATTTTAATATTTTGCCAAAAGATGATCAAAAGTCAAATTATGGTAGAAGTATGTTAATGGAGCATGTTAAACTAAGACATATAATTCATAACTTAAGACATTTAGCAGCTTATAAAAGTGGAGTTATGAATATGGTTATTCCAGGTGAAGAGCTTGGTGAAGTTTTAGACATAACTCAAGAGCAAGCAAAGAAAGCAGTTTTTAGATAACTGCTTTTTTATTGTTAAATAATATATTTTATCCATAATTCGTATAATATGATAAAATATATACTATAATAGGAGGTAAGTAATGGCAAGAGAATTTGAACAAGAATCAATGATTAAAACAAAATCAGAATTGATTAACGAATTAAAAACATACAAAAAAATATTAAGCGGAAATTTATATAATTATATAAAAAGTTTAATTCAATTAAACAACTCTTCACTTGAAAATAAACTATCTAATGAAGAATTAGCTTTAATAGAAAACATTCCAGTATTTTATGATATCACATTATTTAATATTTATTATTTAACAAAAGAATATAGTAATAATCATCCAGAAGTTACTGTTGATGAACAAATTAATAATATTAAACTTCATGATAGTAGTTATATGAAAGGTAATTTATTATTTGATTTATATTTTAGTCAATCAAATGACACAAGAAGACAAGAAGTTAATTTCTATAGTAAAGTAAATGATCAAAACCATTTTGAATTATTAGATGATCAAGTATCTAAAGAATTACAATATGAACATACTAAAACTAATCCATATGGTTATGTACCAGGTAAATATGGTGGACCTGCATCTCATTGGCAATTTGAACATGAAAAGAAAATTGAAAAACTTGAACGTGAACTTCAAGACAAAGAGGTAGAAATATTCCAAACGAAGAAGAAAAAGAACGTATTAAATTAATGCAAGATTATAACAAATCATTAATGGAATACTTTAAAGTTGATGAAAGTGCATTTAAAGAAGAAGTAAAATTTGGTAGTAATAAAGTTAGAAAAATTCTAGGACAAAAAGTTAACGGCATCAAAGTATATAACAATATAAGATATATGTAATCATGAAGAATCTATTTTTAATAAGACATGGCAAATCTTCATCTAATAGTATGAAAAATAAAGATGAAGGACTACCAGATAATAAAGTATATTTAACTGAAATTGGAAAACAACAAGCAAAAGAAGCTGGTATTTTTCTAAAAGATTACTTTGAAAATAATGCATTAGATTATGATTCATCAATTATGTTTAATAGTCCTTTTGTTAGAACTAGAGAAACAAGTGATATTATTAATGAAATTTTAGATATTAAAACTAAAAAAGAAGATCCGTTATTAATTGAACATCAATATGGATTATTTAGTGATACCGATTGGAAAATAACAAAACAAAAGCACCCTGAATTCTTTGAGTATTATAATAACTTTTATCATAATGATGGTAAATTTTATGTTAGATTTCCAATGGGTGAAAGTGGATTAGATGTTTATGTTAGAACATATCTATTCCTTGATAGAATTAATAAACATTATAATGATTATGAAAATATTTTGGTTGTTACTCATGGTAATGTTATTAAAACATTCTTTATGAATCTTTTAGATTATTCACCAGAATGGTTTTCTCATGAAAAACCAATTAACAATTGTGCAATTGAACTTATAGATGAAGAAAAGAAAATTAAAATACTACGTAAATAGTAGTATTTTTTTATTTGATTTAAAAATCTATTGAAACAAGTATGCTATTATAAATATAAGGAGATGATATTTATGTTCAATTATAATGGAAAGGTAGTCGTAGTAAGCGGTGCTTCTTCTGGATTAGGTAAGCAAATGGCAAAGGCTTTTGCTAAACAAGGGGCTAATCTAGTAATAACTGCTAGAAGATTGGAAAAATTAGAGGAATTATCTAATGAAATTAAAGCAATGGGAGTAGATTGCTTACCAATCAAATGCGACGTAACAAATGTTGAAGAAGTAAATAATGCTGCAAAGATTGCTGAAGAGCATTTTGGAAAAGTAGATGTTCTAGTTAACTGTGCAGGGTCTGCTAAAAACGCAGGGGTTCTAGAAATGACAAATGAAGAATGGGATTTCACAATTGATACTGATATGAATTCAGTATTTTATGTAACAAGAGCATTCGGAAATATAATGAAGAAGAATCATTATGGAAGAATAATTAATATAGCTTCTATGTATGGTATGGTTGGAAATATGGCAATGGGTACAATCGCATATCACACATCAAAAGGTGGAGTTATAAACTTTACTCGTGCAGCAGCAGCTGAACTTGCTAAAGAAGGTATAACTGTAAATGCTATTTGTCCTGGATATTTTGATACAGAGTTAACTCATGATACATTAATAACTCCTGAGTTTACTCAATATATGCAAGCTACTGTTCCAGTAGGAAGATATGGTAAAGAAGGAGAACTTAATTCTGCTGCTATCTTCTTAGGTGCTGAAGAATCAAGTTATGTAACTGGAGTAATTCTTCCAATCGATGGAGGATATACTTGCGTTTAATCTTAGATATATTGTAAAAAGATTAGTCATTTATTATAATTAGTAATGAAAGAGGTGTAATATGTATAATACGTATTTAGCGATTGGATCAATAGTTATGCTTAAAGGCGAAGGAAAAAAGATAATGGTAATTGGTTATTGTGGTTTAGACGGTAACGGTAAAACATCTGATTATATGGGTGTAACTTATCCAGAAGGTTACATGAGTGCTGATTCAATTATAGGTTTTAATGAAATTGAAGTATTACAAGTTCTTCATGAAGGATATAAAGATGTTGAACAAGATAGATACTTTTCTGAATTAAGTGCATTCCTTCAAGGTATAAATAGAAAAAGTTCTCAAACTGTACCATTTGTTAATACACCAACTCAACCAGTACAACCAACTCAACCAGTACAAGGTTCTAATACAAATGATAATGGCGATATAGATACAATATAATTAAATTGAGAGTTTTGAACTCTCTTTTTTTATGATTTCTTTAATTTTATGGTATTATATTATGTGAATGGAGGAAGCATGAAAAACAATTTATTTATAATAATTACTGGTTTTATTGTTTTAGTATTAGTTTCTATTTGTTTAGTTACTATGTCAGCAAAACCAACATATTCAAAATTAAGTTATAGTGAATTTGAAAAACTAGATACTGGATTAGTTTATTTCGGTGAATTAGATTCAGATGTTAAGAAAATATTAAAAGATTATGATAGAAATTATTCTATTAAAGAATACATTGTTCAAGAATTCGATATTGATTCTTTAAATCAATTATTAAATGATAATAAATTAACTAAAATTGAAGAACAAGGATTTGTATTCGTAAATAATAGTGTTCCTGTTTGGTCAGGAAATAAATCATTTGAAGAAAAGTCTTTAAATGAAGAAATCAATTATCAAATAAATGGAACATTAAGATCATCTGATATTGTATATAATATTCCTACAAAAATTAATGATATGGTCAATTTAATTAATAGAAATAAATATACAGTAACAGTATTAAGCAAATCTGATTGTAGTTATTGTACTTTATATCAACCTGTTATAAATAATATAGTTAAGAAATATGGTGTTGATCTATATTATTTAGATAAAGATGATTTTACAGAAAAAGAGTTTGATAAGTTTAAAAATCTTGATTTAGAAATTAAAGCTGAATGTACTACAACAGATACAGCTACAACAACAAAAGGTATTTTGTCTTATCCATTATTATTAATAACTAAAAAAGGAAAGTCAGTTGATTGTCTACTAGGATATCAAAGTGAAAGCGAAGTCCTTGAGTTATTATCTAAGTATAATATAATTAAATAAAGAAGGTGTAATTATGTTTGAATCATGTTTTGAAAGAGTGGAAGCTTTTAAAAAGAAATTTCCGTTAACAGTTTGCTGGAGAATTAAAAAGCATTCTGAAATTATTGAAAAGCATTTAAATCCAAATGAACAATTATTATTTGCATTCGCAGCACAATTAAATGAAGGAAAATGGCATTTATTTGATACTGCTATTATTGCTCTTACTTCAGAAAGAATAATAATTGGTCATAAAGGACTTATTTATGGTTACAACTTTATAACTGTTACTCCAGATATGTATAATGATTTAACTATTAAAGCAGGACTTATTTGGGGAACAATTATTATTGATACAGTAAAAGAAAAAATTACATTATCTAATATTGATAAGAATGCTCTTCCTGAGATTGAAACTTATATAACCACATTTATGGAAGAAGCTAAAAAACAATACGCAAGAAGAGAAAAAAAAGGTAAATAAAATGAAAAGATATATTCGTGTAATAAGTTTAATTATTATTCTAGTTGGTTTATTTATTTATTTTAAAAACAAACCAGTAAATTATGAAATTGATTATTCCTTAAATGATTATAAGGTTTATGAGAAATATAATAAGAATGATAAATATTATTCATTTAAACTTATTACACGAATATATCTTTTCATTTTATTTACCTTTTTTTTCTCTTCTTGCGTATTGTTTTTTAGCTTCTTCCATAAATGTGGTT
>JAILLM010000026.1 GCA_024693165.1 Bacilli bacterium
TCTAATCTTCCTATTATTACTATTGATGGAACTGATTCTAAAGATTTTGATGATGCTATTTATCTTGAGAAAAACAAAGATGGATATTTATTATACGTATTAATTGCTGATGTAGCATATTATGTTAAAGAAAAAAGTTCATTAAATGCTGATGCATTCCAAAGAGGAACAAGCGTATATCTTGCTGATAGAGTAATTCCTATGATTCCTCAAAAATTATCAAATGGTATATGTTCTTTAAATGAAGGTGTTTATAGACTTGTAAATGTATGTGAAATGCAAATTAGTAACGATGGTAAAGTAACTAATTATGAACTTCATGAAGGTATCATGAAGTCAAGACACAGAATGACTTATGAAAATGTAAATAAGATATTTAATGGTGATAAAGAATTAATAGAAAAATATAGTGATATTTATCAAATGTTACTTGATATGAATGAATGTGCTAAAAAAATTCGTAAAGTACGTTATGATAAAGGTTCAATTGATTTTGATACACCTGAATATGAAGTTAAACTTGATAAAGATGGTGAACCTATAGAATTTAAATTAAGAACTAGAGGAGAAGCTGAACTATTAATTGAAGATTTCATGCTTTCTGCTAATGAAACAGTTGCTTATCATTTAAATATATCAGGATTACCTTGTTTATATAGAGTTCATGAAAATCCTGAAGAAGAAAAAGTTAAAGAAGTATTTAAACTTGTTAATAATTTTACAGGACATAAAATTCGTATTCCTCAAAATGAAATAATGCCTAAAGATATTCAAAAATTAATGGAAAGTGTAAAAGAATTACCTTCTTATTTATCTATTAATACACTTATGTTACGTTCTATGAAAAAAGCACGTTATTGTGAAGAATGTCTAGGTCATTATGGTCTTGCATTACAATATTATTGTCACTTTACTTCTCCAATTAGAAGATATCCTGATTTAATTGTTCATAGAATATTAAAACAATTAGTATTTAATACTAATAATTTTAATTATGATATGGAAAATTTTGAAAATTTTATACATATCGCTGGTATTGAAACAAGTAGCCAAGAGAAAAAATCTATTGAATGTGAAAGAGAAGTAGATGACATGTTAGCTGCTAAATATATGAGTAAACATATTATGGAAAACTTTAGTGGAATTGTTTCTTCGGTTACAAGTTTTGGTTTCTTTGTTATGCTTGAAAATGGTATTGAAGGTTTAGTTCATATATCTTCTTTAAGAGGCAGATATAATTTTAATCCTACATTGTATCAACTAGAATCAGGAAAGAAAACATTTAAAATTGGTGATAAAGTTGAAATAGTATGTACTAATGTAGATTTATTAGAACATAAAATTGATTTTATGTTAAAAGAAGATTATGAATTATTAGATATGAATTATAGTGAAGGTTATTATGGCAAATATTAGAATTATTTCTGAAAATAGAAAAGCTTTACATAACTACTTTGTTGAACAAAAAATAGAAGCTGGTATTAAACTTACTGGTACAGAAATTAAATCTATTAGATTAAATAAATGTAATGTTAATGATGCATATGCAATGATTCGTAATGGTAAATGCGAAATACTTAATATGTATATTGCTAAATATGATTATGGAACTCATTATAATCATGATGAAACACGCACAAGAGAATTATTATTACATAAACATGAAATTATTAAATTGTTTAATAGAATAAGACTTGATGGTCAAACACTAGTGCCTTTAAAAGTTTATTTAAAAGAAGGACTATGTAAAATAGAACTTGGTATATGTAAAGGTAAGAATCAAAGAGATAAAAGAGATGATTTAAAGAAAAAACAGGATGATCTTAAAATTAGAAAAATATTAAAAGATAGAAATAATTACTAGATTAGTTTGATTCTAATCTAGTAATTGTGCTATAATTAATGTGTTAATTTTGGGGTTGTTTATGGATTCGCCAGGATTAATGAAGGTTTATAAGCATGTGAAGGTTGCTCTTCTAAAAAAGCCGAGGTTTTAAATTAACCGCAAACACAAATTTATTTGCAACTCGTTCTCAACAAGTTGCTTTTGCTTGCTAGTTTAGTTCAAGCATGACTCATTATTGTTTTCCTATGTCAGTAATCAGTCATTCAGTTTAATAGGATATATTGATTAATTGCTATTCTAAATTAATTAACGAACTTAATAGAATTAGTTTAGTAATTCACTTGTCTATTCAATGTTGCTAGATGAAGTTTATGAATAGAATAAACATGTAGAAATTAAATTGGATTTAGTTTTGTACCGGGGTTCAACTCCCCGCAACTCCACCATTAGAAAGATAGCGACATTATGTCATCAGACATAGTGTCTTTTTTCATTTTTAGGGCTAATTAGTATATAGCTAATGTGTCTTTTCTTATTTAAATTTAAAATTTTTATGTTAGAATTATATTATAAATAGAAGGTGTACTATGAAAAAGATTATAGTTATAGGTCCAGGCGGTTCAGGTAAATCATATTTTTCTAAAGAATTAAAAAAAATATTAAATATAAATGTATATCACTTAGATAATATATTCTGGGATAAAAATAAAAATCATTTATCTGATATAGAATTTGATAAAAAATTAGATGAATTGTTAAAAAAAGAATCATATATAATAGATGGAGATTATTCTAGAACATACGAAAAAAGAATAAAAGAAGCTGATACTATATTTTTCTTTAATTTTTCACTTGAAGATTCATTGAATGGTGCTTCAAGTAGAGTTGGAACACTAAGAAGTGATTGTCCGTTTATTGAAAATGAATTTGATCCCGAATTTAAAGAATTTTTAATTAACTGGCAAATA
>JAILLM010000034.1 GCA_024693165.1 Bacilli bacterium
AACTGATTTAGTTAATGAGTATGATCATTCTAAAACATATTATAAGAACATATTAAAAGTTATTAAAGGATCATTTAGAGATGCATGTAATCTATATGGATTTATAAAATATAATCCAGCACTTACATTAAGACTACCCAAAATAGAAGAAGAATTAAATAATAAAAGACATTATTATACAAATGAAGAAATAGATAAAATAATAGATAGATTTAAGGACAATGCTACTTTTGTAGCATCGTTCTTAACATCTTGTTATACAGGTATGAGAACTGGAGAAGTGTTTGCTCTTACTTGGGAAGATATAGATTTAGAAAATGGAATCATTAATGTTCAAAATAACTTATATGATAAACCTAAAGATAGTTTAGGAAGATGGTATTTAGGAACGACTAAAACTATATCAGGAACTAGACAAATATACATTGGAAATACATTAATAACAGCTTTAAAGAACTATAAAGAAAGACAAGAATATCTTAAAGAAGTATTTGGAAAAGATTATAAATACTACCATTTAGAAATAGTTAAAAATGAAAATGGAAAAGTTGTTGATAAAAGGATAGTTATTAACAAAGAAAATGAAGAAATATTAAATTTAGTATTTACTAATGATGATGGATCATTCTCTGGAACTGATGTTCCTAAATATCCATTTAAAATAATTCATAGTGAATTAGGAATAGAAAAATGTAGATTCTATGATTTAAGAGGAACATATGCAACTAAAGTATTAAATAATGGAACAAAGATTAATGACGTAGCTAATTTATTAGGACATAGAAATGTAGAAACAACAGAGAACTACTACATTACAAGTTTAGAGGATAATAGAAAGAGTGCTGTAGAATTATTTGATGAAACTTGTAAATCTAATGTTATTGAAAGTGTAATTAAATTTCAAATTCAAGAAGGTAAATTAGTATGAATTATGCAATATTTAGAAGTGAACCGATTTATACTTTAAATGATTTAGCACAAATTGGATCACATAATAAAAGAGAAAAGAAAGCATATCAATCTAATCCTGATATAGACTTATCTAAAACTAAAGATAATGTAGAACTTGTTCCACTTAATATGAAATATGTTAAAGGTTTTTATGAAATAACTAAAGAATATAAATTAGAACATGAAGAAAGAATGAAAACAGAAAGAGAAGATAGAAAAAGAACATTTAAACAAATGGTAGATAAATCAAAAAGTGTTGTTGCAGATGAACTTGTATTCACTGCAACACATACATTCTTTAATGATATGAGTAAAGATGAAATAAAGAATTGGGCAGATAGATGTATGGAATTTGTACATTTTGGACTAGGTTATGAAGATAATCAAATCCTACATGCAACATTACATATGGATGAAAAAACACCTCATATACATTGTGTTGTAGTACCTCTAGTAAAGAAGTTAGATAAAAGAACAAATACAGAAAGATATACAATATCTAAAAAACAATTTATTCATGATAAAGAACACTTGAGTGAGTTACAAGATGAATATTGCGATTACTTAAATATGTGTGGATTTGCTTTAGAAAGAGGAATTAAACATAGTGATAAAGAACATATCAATATGAAAGAGTTTAAGAAACTTACTAAATCATTAACAACTGAATTAGATTTAAAAGATGATATACTATCTCAATCAATAAATGAATTAGAAGATAAAATGAAAACAAATAAATCTATTATGTTTGATAAAGAATCAGTTAAGGTTAAGAAAGAGACTTTTGAAAGTATGAATAAAGTTGTAGAAGAAGCGAAGAAAGTTAAAGACTTAAAACCTAAATTAGATAATGCATACAAAAACCTAAAAGAGATTACAAATGACTATTCTAGAATGCATAAAGAAAACATGAAATTGGAAGATCAAAATCAAAGTTTAAAAATTGAAAATGCAAACCTTAGATATAAATCATTTCACTTATCTAATACAATTGATACATTAAAAAATGTTATTAATAGAATGGCTAACTTTGTATATCATTTAGTAGCAGATGGATTAATACCTAAACATAAAGAAGATGAATTTAATGGTGAATTTGCAGAGTTTATAAGTGGTAAAAAGAAGAATAAGGACAAAGACGACAGTCTTGGACTTTAGACTATCTTTCTGACAAGATAGTAACACACTATGATATTGGCAAAGCCAATAACAATGTGTGCCAAGGATAAACCCTTTGGAATCCCGTTCATGCACCAATACTACAAACTATCGTAAGTAGTAAAGGTGCCTTTTTTATTTCAACATTGAGTTTCATAAAAAAGAAAAATACTATCGCCACTTTCATTACTTCGCAACAAAACGTGCCACGTATTTTTAACTGAAAATAATCACATTAAAAGTGGTATAATTGATATATAAGTGAGGTGATTATTTTGACCAAAACTCATGAACAATTTATAAAAGAAATACAACAAAAAAACGATAAAATCATTATTATTGGAAATTATACAGGAGCAACAAATTATATAAAAGCTAGATGCAAAAGATGTGAATATGAATGGGAAGCAAAGGCGTATTCATTGTTATCTGGAAGAGCATGTCCAAAATGTAGAACAATTAGAGGAATTGAAAACAATAAAGGTTTAACAGCTAAAAAAAGTCATAATGATTTTGTGAGTGAATTAAAAAAAGTTGATAATGATATTATTGTTGAATCAGAATACGATAACAACAAAAGTATTATTAAGTGTAGGTGTAATAGATGTAATAATCATTGGGAAGCGAAAGCATATTCATTATTACAAGGACATGGTTGCCCTAGATGTGCCAAATCTGGAACTAGTTTTATGGAACAATTTATAAGATTATCATATATAAAGAAATTATCTGAAAAAGATGTTATATCAAGAGATAGAAAAACAATTGGTATGGAATTGGATATATTACTACCAAAGCTTAAGATAGCAATTGAACCAGGAAACTGGTTTTTACACAAGAAATCAATATTAAGAGATAGTAAAAAGAGAAGTAAATGTGCAGAAAGAGGGATTAAATTAATAACTATTTATGATAAATTTCCAATAAATGAAACCAAGCCATTTTTAGATAATTGTATAGTGTTTAGTGATGATTATAATAAAGCAGATCATTCTGAAATTAAAAAACTTATAATAGAATTATTTGATATAAGTAACCTAAAATGCGATTTTACTGATAATGACTGGAAAGAAATTGAAACAACAGCTTATGAGTTATCAAAGTCTAAGACTCATGAACAATTTGTTGATGAAATGAAAAAAATTCATCCTGAAATAACTGTTATTGATAGATATGAAAATTCTAATAAACGAATTAAAGTAAGATGTAATAAATGTGGTTTTGAATGGAATGGAGTTCCAGCCAATATGCTTAGTGGTGATGGTTGCAGAAAATGTGGGACTAAAAAAGCACACGAAAAAGTAATGAAGAATACTGAATGGATTAAAAATGAATTAAAAATGATTAATTCAGAAGTAGAAATAATTGGAGAATATAAAGGTAGACATAATCCAATTAAAGCAAGATGTAAGATATGTGGATATGAATGGGAACCAATGGCTTCTAGTTTACTTAGAGGTGCAAATCATAAGGGTGCTAAAACAATACATAAAAGTAATAAATAGTTATCTAGCATTGTGTAAATAATCAATATGTGTTATAATTTCCTTGGAAACAAAAGATAAAATGTATGATGACTTTGTCCACATTTTGTCCACATTGAACAAATTATTAGTAATATTTATAATACAAATAATACTGATAATAATATGTACTAAATGCCCATAAAATAAGGCTAAAAGCCATAATACTATATGTACCAAAT
>JAILLM010000066.1 GCA_024693165.1 Bacilli bacterium
AACATAATCATAATATGATTGAACAGTATTATGATACTTAATAAATTGTTTATGAATATTCTTATTTTCGTTTTTTAAGAATGGTAATACTTTATGTCTAAATCTATTTCTAGTATGTTCATCTTCAAAATTAGTATTATCAATATTATATGGAATATCATGATTATTGTTATAATCTTCAATTTCTTCTTTAGTTAAATAAATAAGTGGTCTTACAATCTTATAGCTAGGTTTATCAGTAATGAAATTAAATCCTGCATATCCATTTAATGTAGATCCCCTACTAATTCTCATTAGGATAGTTTCAATTAAATCATCTCCATGATGAGCTGTAAATAAATATTTAGAATTATATTTCTTAATTAATTCTTCAAAAAATTTATATCTAAACATTCTTGCATAGTTTTCGAAATCTTTAGAAGGCGTATCAATTAATTCAGTACCTTCAAAAATAATATTATGTTCATTACAATAATCTTCCATGAATCTATATTCGTCAACTGATTCTACCCTAACATTGTGATTAACATGAGCACATACAACTTTTAGTCCAAGGTTATTTAAGACACTTAAAAGGAACATGCTATCTGGTCCACCTGAGCATGCAACAATTACTGGTTCATCAGCATCAATATTAAGATTTTTAATAAATTCTAATACTTCTTTCATAAATAACCTTTCAAATTATATGTATTATAAATTAAAACATTAAAATAAACAACAAAATAAAAGGAAGAATCATTGTTCTTCCCCTTAAATTTCGTTATTTTAGTTAAATTTCTTTACTTTATATAATACATAAGCAGAGCCTGTTAGCATTAAAATATAAAGTATTAGATTATCTCCTGTTTTAGGATTCTTTGTTTCAGTTCCTGCTGCTAAAGTATAAATACTAAAGTGATTTGTTTCAAATATTGCATATTTACCATCATCAGAAATAGTTACTTCATATTCTTCTACTTTACCATCATCTACATAATATACTTTTAGCTCTTTATTTTTATATTCTTCTTTAATAGGAATTTTTACTTCGAATGATCCATCTTCTAATTCAGTAATGTTTTCTCCTAACGAACTAGAGAATAAAGAAATATCAAACATTTCTCCAGAAGTTATTTTTAAAACTTTTAATATCTTATCATAGTTATCTCCCGAAGTAATTTTCTTTACTTTAATTAAAGTATCAAATGGAATTGTAGCATTATCACTACTTACAGTAATATCAGTTCCAACATCATTTGTAATTAGTTCTACCTTATTATTTACTTTTGTACTATCTTTAACAATTACAAATTTAACTTTATTTTCTCCGAAAGTTAATTCAACAAGATTTGAATGTACATTATCTCCTAAAATAAAATGATAAGGTGCATTAGGATTATAATACTCTGTATTCATTTGACTTTGTGCATATGAATTTGCTTGAAGTGGATTACCTGTATAGTTTTTTTGTAATTCTAATTCTTTTTCTTGTAAGAAATCTGTAATAGTTCCTTTATCAGTTAAACTAAAATCAGTTCCAAATATTTCTTTCAATCTTGTTTTTGCTGCTTCAATCGGATTTGATTCATCAGTGTCAACATAGATGATATGTTTGGCAAATGCCAAAGTCATTCCTTTAACATAATAAACTGTATCATCATATGTAAATAAAGCATTGCCACCTTTTTCTGTTAAAAATATAGCATCAGTACCTAATCTTATATCAATACTAAAGTTTTTGTATTTAATCGCTTTTCTAAGTTTTGATGAATAATTAACAAAGCTTGAATCGCTGGATTCATTCATTAAATAATTAATAAAATCAATGTCAGATAATTCAAATTCTGATGCATTGCCTAAACCTTCTATCAATTCATCTACTACTGCTTTGATTTCTTCATCATATACATATTCAACATCTATTACTTTTGAAACATCTGTTGCACCATAGGTACTATTAGGATCATAATAAACTGTTGCTTTTGTATAATCTTCATTCATCCAATTGCTAGAATTTGCCCAAAAAGTTCCTTTAGGTTCAATATATCTTTCATATACAACCACCCACGCATCATCAATACTTTGTGGTTTAAAAGATTTTACTACTAATTTATTATTAGTTAATAATACATCAAATTCATCTGCAAATACTGTTGTTGGTATTATAAATAAAATTCCCAACACAAAAAATAAAAATCCTATACCTCTTTTCTTCATATAAACTCTCCTCTACTATAAATTAATTATATATAACTAAATTTATAGTTGTAAATAAGATTTTTGTTGGTTAACACATAAAAAGAGAGAATATTTTATTCATTCTCTCTTATATAAGATATATTAGTGTAATTTCTATATTTTTTTATTTTAATAATTAAAGTGTAGTAAATGTGCAATTTCTCTTAATACTTT
>JAILLM010000072.1 GCA_024693165.1 Bacilli bacterium
TTCATAGGTACCTATATTTTATATATAGTATATCAAAAAATAATGGGTTATATAAAAAGGAATATCTTGATTTAAGATATTCTTTTCTTTAATGACTAGTTTAATTATGATATACTTATATGTGATAAGGATGGTTATAATGAAAAAAGAAAATGCTATTGAAATTAGAAATATGACAAAATCATTTAAACTTTATTCTGATAAACCAAACACTATGAAAGAAAGATTAGTTAGAGGTTGGAAAAAGAATAATAATGAAATTCATACTGTTCTAAAAGACATTAATATAGATATAGAAAAAGGAGATACTGTTGCATTAATTGGAGTAAATGGATCTGGTAAATCAACTTTATTAAAGTTGATGACTAAAATAATTTATCCAAATAAAGGTACAGTACAAACTAGAGGCAAATTAACATCACTATTAGAGTTAGGTGCTGGATTCCATCCAGACTTTACTGGAAGAGAAAATATTTATTTTAATGCTGCAATATTTGGTTTAACTAAGCAAGAAATCGATAAAAGAATTAATGATATTATTGAGTTTAGTGAACTTGGCGATTTTATAGATTCGCCAATTAGAACTTATTCATCTGGTATGTATATGAGACTTGCATTCGCGGTAGCAATAAATGTAGATGCTGATATTCTACTTATTGATGAAATCTTAGCGGTAGGTGATCAACATTTCCAAGATAAATGTTTTGCTAAGCTTGAAGAGTTAGCAAAATCAGATATGACTATTGTTATTGTAGCTCATGGAATGGATGCTTTAAAGAGACTTTGCAATAGAGGTATTTGGATTAATAATGGAGAAGTTGCTATGGATGGACCATTTGAAGAAGTTTCAAGTGCTTATCTTAAGGAGTGTGCATAATGAAAAGATTTAAAGAATTGTGGCAATATAGAGAATTTTTAAGAACAAATGTTAAAAAAGATATAAGAGGAAAGTATAAAGCTTCTTTCCTTGGAGTATTATGGTCATTCATTAATCCATTATTACAAGTGCTAGTATATGCAATTGTTTTCCCATACATAATGAGAGTACAAACTCCACATTATTTAGTATTCTTAATATGTGGTATTATTCCTTGGACATGGTTTATTACAAGTTTAACTAATGGTACAACATGTATCACTATTAATAATAATTTGATTAAAAAAGTTTATTTTCCGAGAGAAATTTTGCCAATTTCATCTGTGACAAGCGGAATGATTAATTTCTTTATAAGTTGTTTAATAATTTTAATATTTGCACTTATTGATGGTGTAGGTATTTCATGGCATATTGTATTTTTACCATTGATTGCAATTATACAATATTTAGTTCAATTAACTATAGTATTTTTAACAAGTTCCTTTAATGTTTATGTTAAAGATGTAGAGTATATGGTTACTTTTTTATTGAATTTAGCATTTTATGCAACTCCAATTTTATATAACGTAGATATGTTTAAAGGATCCAAATTTTCTTTTATTTTTAAGATAAATCCGGTTGCACATATTGTAGAAGCTTATAGAAGTATTTTCTATGCTCATCAAATACCGCAATTAAGAAATTTGTTTATATTATTTTGCATAAGTTTAGTTATGTTATTTGTATGTTACGGAGTATTTAAAAAGTTAGAAAAAAGATTTGCAGAAGAAATTTAACAGGAAGTGAGATGTATTATGAAAATTAATAAAAATATTGGAATAAAGTCATTATCAATATCTGGAATAAGAAATCCTTTTTTAGAAATTGCAGGAACTTTTAAAGATGAAAATAGCGAAATTCAAATTTATTGCGATGATAAAAAAATTGAATATAATCAAATCGCTACTCAAGATGATAAAGATTTTATTATTAATGCATGCTTACCTAAGACAACAAAATATGTTAAATGTTATATTGTAAATGGAAATATAAAAGAAATATTTTTTAAAAAGAGAATGAGAGTTATTGATAGAATATTTCATAAAGTTAAATGGAAAGCAAAAGAAAGAGTAACTTTATTTAAGGCTATTTTTATTACTTTAGGCAAAGGTGTTAGATATTTTTGGAAAGAATATCATTTTTTAGTTCCTCCAAAAATGTGGAAAAAATATTGGAAAGATTTTGTTGGTAGAGTAAAAGTTAGAGGAGTTAAATATTATTTAGAACCAAATAATATTCATGATTATAATAATTGGATTAATAATTATGAAACTAAAACAGAATATGAAGAATTAAAGTATAAACCTTTAATAAGTATCATTATTCCTGTTTATAACATTGGTAGAGAATATTTATCTAAATGCTTAGATTCAATATTAAATCAAAAATATGAAAACTTTGAAGTATGTTTAGTTGATGATTGTTCTACTAACGAAGAAACAATTGAAACTTTGAAAGAGTATGAAGAAAAAGACGCAAGAATTAAAGTTAAATATAGAAAAGAAAATGGACATATTTCTAATGCGTCTGATGATGGAATTGAAATGGCTAAAGGTGAATTTATCACTTTAGTAGATGATGATGATGAAATAACTGAAGATGCATTATATAGTGTTGTTTATGAATTAAATAAAAATAAGAAATTAGATTTTATTTATTCAGATGAAGATAAATACAATGTAGAAGGTAGAAGATGTTTTCCAAACTTTAAACCAAATTGGTCACCAGATACATTATTATCTTTAAATTATATTTGTCATTTAACTACAATAAGAAAATCTTTAGTAGATAAAGTTGGTGGTTTTAGAGTTGGTTATGAAGGTGCTCAAGATTATGATTTATTTTTAAGAGTAACTGAATTAACAAATAATATTCATCATATACCTAAGATTTTATATCATTGGAGAATGGTTGAGGGCTCTACTTCTATGGTTATAGATAATAAATCATATGCTGTAGAAAGAGGAAAAAAAGCGCTTGAAGATGCTATTAAAAGAAGGAAAATCAAAGGTCATGTAGAAATAGATAAAGAAACAACATATTATAAAGTTATTTATGATATTAAAAAAGAGCCATTAGTTTCTATTATTATTCCTACAAAAGACTATGCTGATGTTACAGAAACATGTTTAAAATCATTATATGAAAAAACTACATATAAAAACTATGAAGTTATTTTAATGAATAATAATAGTGAAAAAGAAGAAACTTATAAACTTTTTGATGTATATAAAAAGAAATATAAAAACTTCAAAGTATATGATGCTAATTATGAGTTTAATTATTCTAAGATAAATAATGATGCTGTAAGAAAAGCAAAAGGAGATTATATTTGTTTATTAAATAATGATACTGAAATTATTGAACCAAATTGGTTAACTTATATGGTTGGATATGCAATGCAAGAACATGTTGGAACTGTTGGTGCAAAATTATTTTATCCAGATGATACTGTTCAACATGCTGGAACTATCCTAGGATTAGGAGGAGTAGCTTCACATGCATATATTGGAAGCAGTCAATATGATCATGGTGATTATGGAAGATTATCTGTTCCTTATGATTATGCAGCTAACACTGCAGCATGCATTGTTATTTCAAAGAAGAAAATGTTAGAAGTAGGTCTTTTAGAAGAAGATTTAAAGGTAGCATATAATGATGTAGATTTTAATATTAAGTTACTTGATAAAGGATATTATAATGTCTTTGTTCCAATGGCTAAATTACATCATTTCGAATCTAAATCAAGAGGATATGATACTACATCTGATAAATTCAAAAGATTTAAACAAGAAGAAAGTTTCATGTATGCTAAATGGAGTGATTATATTAATAATGATCCATTTTATAATCCAAATTATTCAAAGAATGCCTGGTTTAAATTAAAAAAATAGGAGTATATTATGAAAAAGTATTTTACCAAATTGTACATAATTATT
>JAILLM010000084.1 GCA_024693165.1 Bacilli bacterium
GAAAAAACTTTATAGAAGTGTTTATGAATATAAGAATATTAAGAATAAGTTGAAAACAGGAAGAAGAATTAACTACTGTTCATATAACTAAGTTATTTAAGATGGTTAAGTGTGAAAAAATAAGTATTTATTAACGATTAAGTATAAATATATGAGTTAATAATAATAAAGTTTTCCACAATAATGTTTCACGTGAAACATTGATAATAAAAAGATTGTATTTATAAACAAATATGTTATAATTAATTTGCGCAACGATTATATTAGAACCTGGTCAGAGTGGGAACACAGCAGCCATAATAGTCTCTGATCGTGTGCGCTTTTTTTGTGAGGTAATAACATGAACAAATATTATGAAGAATTAGTACAATTAATGAATAAGGCGTATGATATGGATGAAGTTCCAGTAGCTGCTTTAGTTGTTAAAGATGGTAATATAATAGGTAGAGGATTTAACCAAAGAATCCACAAATGTAGTGTGTTAGGACATGCTGAAGTTATAGCTATTGAAGAGGCAGAGCAAGCGTTAGGTGATTGGAGACTATCTGATTGTGACATATATGTAACTCTTGAACCTTGTAATATGTGCAAGGAAATTATCAAAGAATCTAGAATAAAGAATGTATATTATATTACTAAAAAGTTAGATTTTAAAAAAGGATTTAATAAGACAAACATATGTTCGTGTAATGATGAATTAGATAAAACAAAAATTGAAAAAATAAATAATAAACTTAGTGAGTTTTTTGAACGAAAAACTAACAGGTAAACGTGTATTTATGATATAATTTTATTGGTGAAATATTATGGACTATCAAGTATTATATAGAAAATATAGACCTAAGAATTTTGATGAAGTAATTGGACAAAATCACATAACAACAATACTTAAAAATTCTATAGTAAACGAGAAACTTGCACATACTTATATCTTTACTGGACCAAGGGGAACTGGTAAGACAAGTAGTGCTAGAATATTTGCAAAAACATTAAACTGTAAGAACTTAAAAAATGGTGTATGTTGTGATGAGTGTGAGAACTGTTTAAACTTTAATAGTAGTCCAGATATTATTGAATTAGATGCTGCATCTAATAATGGCGTAGAAAACATAAGAGAAATAATTGATAACGTTAATGTTGCACCAACATATAATAAATATAAAGTATATATAATAGATGAAGCTCACATGCTTTCTACAAGTGCATGGAATGCGTTCTTAAAAACTCTTGAAGAACCACCAGAAAGTGTAATCTTTATATTAGCTACAACTGAAATAAAGAAAGTACCAATTACTGTTCTTTCAAGATGCCAAAGATTTGATTTTAAAAGAATTGATCCTGAGGAAATAAAGAAGAATCTTATAAATATTTGTAAGAAAGAAAAAATTAAATATGAAGAACAAGCTCTTATGGAAATAGCTATTTTAGCTGATGGTTGTATGAGAGATGGTTTAAGTCTTTTAGATCAAATATCTAGAGTAAATGAAAAGGTATCATTAAGCATAATTAGAGAATACTTTGGTTTGGTTACTCAAGAAGATATAGATGAAATCTACATGTCTATTATTAATAATGATATTAATGGACTCGTTAAGAAAATTAATGAAATTAAACAAACAGGTGTAGATATAAAAAATTTACTAGAAAAAATTATTAAAGAATTCATTGATAAAGCAATTAATATTAAGAAAAAAGGTATTAGTAATAATGTTTTTAAACAATTAAAAAATATGATAGATAGAATCAATGATTTAATGTCTAAATTAAATCAAAATTCAGATGGATATCTATTACTAGAACTTGAATTAATTTCATTTATTAAAGATGATGAAGTTAAAATTTCAAAGAAAGAAGTTAATCAAATTATTTCCCAGGAAATAATCAAAGTTGACACAAAAATTGACGTCAACTCTTTACTTAAACCTGAAGAAATAAATCACTATAAATTGAATGATAAGTTTATTGAAACAAGAATAAATAATACTTTTGTTGGAGCAAGTAAAGATAATAAAATAAGCGCTTCAGAAAAGTGGAATAGCTTCATGGATTATGTAAATGAAAACGGAGTTAATGAATTTAAATTATTTAAGGATAAAGTAGTAATCGCTGCAGCTAGTGATGAATATATAATTCTTCAAACAGGTAGTGAATCACTTAAAACAATAGGTAATTCAAAACTATATGATATTGAACAATTATTTAATAATAAGAATGAAACTAATTATAAATTTATTTTTATCAAGGCTGATGAATGGAAAAATATTGTTTCAAAATTTGATAAAAGTAAAACATATAAATTAATAGATGAAAGCGAGTTTATTCAAACTAAAGATTCATCTGTAGATATGGCTAAAGATTTGTTTGGAAAAGAAATAGATATACAATAAGAAAGAAGGAAATAAATTATGAATATGCAAGCGTTAATGCAACAAGCACAAAGAATGCAAAAGGACATTCAAAAGAAACAAGAAGAAATTCAAAAGAGTGAATTTACTGGAAATTCTGAATTAGTAGATATTACTATTTACGGAAGTAAAAAAGTTAAATCAGTTAAATTAAAAAATATGACATCATTCGATGCTGAAGATATAGATATCTTAGAAGATATGATTAAATTAGCTATGAACGATGCTATTAATAAAGTTGAAAAAGAAACTGAATCTAAGTTGGGTGCTTATAGCAAACAATTAGGTGGATTAATCTAATTATGTTATACCCTGAATGTTTAAATGAATTAATTGAATCTTTTAAGAAAATTCCAGGAATTGGAGAAAAGAGTGCTGAAAGATATGCACTAGCTTTATCTGAATTAGATGAAGAAGATAAAGATTTATTTATAGATAGTATTAGCGATGTTAAAGATAATTTAAAAAAATGTAGAATATGTGGTAATCTAACAGATAAAAATGAATGTGGAATATGCACTGATGAATCTAGAAATGCAAATTTAATTTGCGTAGTAGAAGATTATAAAAGTGTAATTATGTTTGAAAAATCAGGAACATTCAAAGGTAAGTATCACATATTAAATGGACTTATTTCACCAATAGATGGAATATATCCAGATGATATTAATATTTCTTCTTTAATAGAAAGAATAACTGATCCCGAAAATACCGAAGTAATTATGGCTATTAAACCATCGGTTGAAGGTGAAGCTACATCCTTATATATAAAGAAGATATTAGAGTCTAAAAAAGTAAAAGTATCTAGATTATCATATGGTATTCCTGTCGGAGTAGATATTGATTATTTAGATTCAATAACATTAGATAGAGCTCTTTTAGACAGAAAGGAAATTACTGATTAATATGAAAGTACATGAGGTTAAAAGTTCTATTATTCAATCTTTTCATGAGAATAATAATCCTCATGCTTTTTTAGTTTATACAAATAATTTAGATCAATGTTATAAAGATGTATTAGATATAGTTAGAATAGTTAATTGTAAAGAATCTGGTGATGAGAATTGTGAATGTTCTCCATGTAAATTATTTAGAAGTAATAATTCACCTGATTTCATAGATATTAAACCAGAAGGTAAAGATATCAAAGTTGGACAAGTAGAAAATATAACTACTCAATTTATAACTAAACCACTTATTAATAAATATCAAATATATACAATTACTGAAGCAGATAAATTAAATATTGTAGCTGCTAATAAATTGTTAAAGTTCTTAGAAGAACCAAGTGAAGGAATTGTTGGAATATTAATTACAGATAATATAAGAAATATATTACCAACTATTAAAAGTAGATGTACTGTATATAATTTTAATTATG
>JAILLM010000097.1 GCA_024693165.1 Bacilli bacterium
AGTTTTTTTATGTTATTACAATTTTCGTCAACATTTAAAGATTCATTTATAGTAAACAAACTACTAAAAAAATAAATTATAGATTGATATAATTAACATGTAGTATGCTATAATTAAAAAAGTTTTCAAATAAATGGAGGTTTATTATGAGACTTGATAAAGAATTAGTTGAAAAATCATTAGTTCCATCTAGATCAAAAGCACAAGAACTAATTAAAGAAGGTTTTATCTTAGTTAATCGTAAAGTAGTAGATAAATCAAACTACATTGTTAAAGAAACAGATGTAATTGAAATTAAAGAAAATGATAAACTTAAATATGTTTCTCGTGGTGGATTAAAATTAGATAAAGCAATTAATGAATTTAATATTGATATGACTAATAAAAGAGTTATGGATATTGGTTCATCAACAGGTGGTTTTAGTGATTGTGCACTTCAATATGGAGCTGTCTCTATCGTAGCTGTAGATGTTGGAACAAACATTATGCATGAATCTCTAAGAAATGACTCAAGAATAGACCTTCATGAACAAACTAACTTTAAAGAATTTGAGAGTTCTTATTTTAAAGATATAGATATCGCAGTATGTGATGTATCATTTATTTCTTTAAAAAGAATAATTGATAAGATAGCATCAGAAAATGTGAGTATTGATATGGTATGTTTAATTAAACCTCAATTTGAATGTGGAAAAGAACTGGCTGATAAATATAAAGGTATTATATTAAATAAACAAATACATATAGAAATCATTAAAGATATGATTAATTACTTTAATGAGAAAGGATTCTACGTTAAGAATTTATCTTCATCTCCAATCAGAGGAGGAGATGGAAACATTGAATACTTAACTTTAATTTCTAATAAGATTGATTCAAATAAAGATATTAATATTGAAGACTTAGTGTATAACACTTTTAAAAATAGATAGGTGAGTTTATGAAAAGAATAGATAGAATAATCTCAGAAAAAACTGATTATAGTAGAAAAGAAATAAAAAAACTAATCTCTAATGGATTAGTTGAAGTAAATGGTGAATTAGTTAAACGTCCTGAAGAAAAGTATGATGATAACGTATCTGTTTCTATAGATGGAATAGAAATAGATACAAGAGACCATGTTTATTTAGTTTTAAATAAACCAAAAGGATTTGTTTCAACAACTGATCTTAATGAAAGAAGTGTTCTTGAATTAGTTCCTGATGAATATATGACTAGAGATCTTTTTCCAGCAGGAAGACTTGATAAAGATACAACTGGTTTAATGATTATTACTGATGATGGAGAATTTGCACATAATATTCTTTCACCAAAGAAACATGTTCAAAAGATTTATGAAGTAACACTTGATATTCCAGTTACGAAAGAAATGAAAGACGGATTCTTAAAAGGTGTTAACTTAAGTGATGGTGAGTGTAAATCAGCTATTTTAGATATCACTGGTGAATATACTTGTAATGTAACTTTAAAAGAAGGAAGATATCATCAAATAAAAAGAATGTTTGGTTGTTACAAAGCAAAAGTAGTAGAGTTAAATAGAATTTGTATGGGTGATTTTTACTTACCTAAAGATTTAGAACAGGGTGAAATTAGAGAACTAACAAAAGAAGAGTTAGAGTTAATTCAAAGTAAATAAAGATGACAAAGGTCATCTTTTTTAATATATTATGTTTTTAATAATTGGAAATTTACAATATTTTGTGCTAGAATACGAGTCATTACTTGAGGAGGATATTATGAAAAATGTAGATAATATTGAAGAAAAGAATGAATATACTGAAAACCTAAAAATTAACTATTATAATTTTATGGGAGAATTAAACGAAGAAATAAATAATGATCGTCAAAAAGAAGAATATGCGAATATCTTTATAGAGTTAATTAATAATTCTTCAAAAATCAAATGCTTAACAGAAGAGGAAACTAGCATTATAAGAAAGATGCTTGGTGTAGGTGAAAAAGGAAATACTACTAAACAAGATCTTTGTGCATCTCTTGGCTTTACTTATGGCGTTTTAGAAAGAAAACTAAAATCAATACATAGCAAGTTATATCGTAGAGTTCTTCGTGGTTGTGTTAATTTAGAAGAGGCATTTTTAAATGGTGATATTTCCAAAGAAGAAATATGTGAGTTACCAATTGCTATTCTTGGTGAATTAGGACCACGCATTAATAATGGAGTATGGAGACTTTTTTATACTTATGAAATTAAAACAATTGGACAACTAATTAGTTATTCTACTGATGAAATTGAATCATTATGTCATTATCGAATTGGTTCTAAATCAATGGAAACAATAGTAAATTATATACATGGTTTTAGATTAAAGTTTAAAGATGAAAAAAATAAACAAATAGAGTATTTGGATAAAATTCAACCTCTTGATGAAAAAACTAATTCAAGTGAAAATGAAAACCTTAATCAAATATAGTATCTAATTTTTCTAATAAGTTTTTCAATATAACTAATTTTTTCTCATCACTTATTTG
>JAILLM010000098.1 GCA_024693165.1 Bacilli bacterium
TACACAAAAAAAGAGAATTTTTACATTCCCCTAATATCTTAATCATCCAAGCATTACTTATTTTTTGTATTTGCTCTTTTTTTCAATCTTAAAACCAAATTATTATTTGATTTATTTAAATTATCTTTTGTTTTATTTATCTTCACGTAATTATTAATAATAGCTAATAAACCAATTCCTACTCCTGAACCTAGTAAAAGTTGAAAAGCCCTTATCTTATAATGAGGTTAGATAAATCAAGCTCTAGCAATTTATATTAGTTTTATTTTCACTATTAAAAAAAGAAGTTAAACTTCTTTTTTTATTCAAGCCATATTGCGTAAGTGTAAACAGGTCTTGGTCCAGCTATTTGAATTCCTACATAATATGATCCATCTCTATATTCACTTGGAATTTCAAGAGTTACAGTTTGTCTACCTGATACTTTTGGAACAGATTCAGTTGCTACAAAATCGCTAGAAGACGAATAATGATAAATTGGTGATTTACTTAATATAATATCACAATAATTGCTTCCCCAACCTGTTGGAAATCTATCTATATCAACTTTTAGATATTTACGTCCACCTAAATCAACTTTATTAACAGTTGTTACTGCAACTCCAATGTAACTACTATTAGTATTAGAAAAATAGAAATAATTATCACTATCTGAAAATGTAGCATATTTATCTGCAGTCCCTTGCCATCCACCAGTTTTAGACTCATATTTATTTCCATTGTCATATAAATAATACATTTCAACCCATTTTGCATACAAATCAGTTAAATCTTTAGTTACTATTAGTGATGAAGAAGCTTCTTGAGTATATTCTTCATCTAAATACCAACCATTAAAAGCATAATTGTTTCTAGTTGGTTCGTTTATATCTCCTAATTGAAGTCCTAAATCTTTTTCTATTGTATAATCATTAATACCATCTAAATGAAGTCTAATTGGTCGTTTGAAATATATTTGTACTTCATATTCAACTGTTTTAGCATTAGATAAATTTTTATCAGTTTTAATATTTAAATTTCTAATTTCATCTGCGTTTAAACTCTCACCTATATATCCAGTTAATGTTGTAAGTTCATTTCCAGATTCATCTTTAACCTTAACATTTATTAAAGCTAAATTATATGTACTTGAAGTTGTATTTTGTACTGTTCCAACTAATTGATTATTTATTAATCTTACATTATTAAATCTTAGATTATTAACCGTTGTATCATCAAATGATATTCCATTATTAGCAGAATAACTAGGAGGAACTCCTCTTATTATTACAATTAATACCGCTAAAAGAATCATCACAATGCTTGATTGTATTAATTTTGTTTTTGTTTTCTTATTCATAAGTTACCTCCTTAGTCAAATATATCATCTTTAAATTCCCAACTATAAGTTCCACCATATACACCTATATTTGCAGTAGTTCCATCTGGATTTGTTCCAGTACCAACACCCTTCCAAACACTTTCATCATCTAAAATATTATATTTAGAATCCATATTTGGTGATGTAGTAATATAATTTGTTTGATAATTCCAGTATGAATCTGTTGTATTCCAACCTGAAGAATATCCACCATAACTGTTAGTCAATTTAATTCCATTAGCTGAGCATCTAATTAAACCAGACACATATGGAGTTAATGAACAGTTAGTGAAAGAATATCCTTTAGTGCCACTAATAAAATATGAATAATTTGCAGATGTAAAATTTAATTTAAATGCAACATTATTAAATTCTAATTTATTAGCTACAAATATAGTATTTGAAGCATTAGATGTACCATTCCAAACTAATCTATAAAAACCAACTGTATAGTTTGTAGATCCACCATGAGAGTTTGCAAATAGTGTACTAACTGATAATATTGTTTTTTCTCTATTACCAATTAAATTAATAGATTTATCGTTATTTAAAGTAAATACTGATTCTGGTAAAGAATACGTACCATCACTTAAAACAATACCATAACTTTTACCAGTAGTAACAACACTTGATAAAGCACTTAATGTTTTATATGGGGAAGCAATTGTTCCATCACCTGTTGAATCATTTCCATTAGTAGCATCTAAATAGATATATTCATCAAAATTACTTAAAACTGCTTTGATTTCCCATTTTGCATATAAATCAGTTATATCTGAAGTTAATATAGTAGACGATGTTACTTTATTTGTTAAGTTTTCATCACTATACCAACCTGAGAATGAATATATTCCTTTTTCAGGTACAGGTAAATCACCAATAGCTTTCCCTTCAAATTTACTTACTCTGTCAACATCAAGAGATCCACCATTAGTATGTAGCATTATTGTTGACCAATCTTGAACATATACTGTTTTTGTATCAGAAGCGGAAACATTTGCATTTGTTATAATAGTACATACAGCATTATGTGTACCAGCTGATAAAGTACTATTTAAATCAAATGATTTTCCATCTACAGTACAACTAATATTTGCACCTTTATTTTCATTATAAGTTGTTGTTAATGATAAAGTATCAATAACTGTAATATGATCGTTATCAATAGAAATTGTTGGAACAGTATTATCAATATAATTAATATAATAACTACTTGATGATACGTATTCACCATTGTTTGTTGATCTTGCAATTACTAAAATATCATCATCTACCACAAATGGGTTAGCATAAGTATTCCATGTTAATCCATTATCAATAGAATATTCATTTGTATAATTATTACTTGGATATGTTATATCAACTGTTTTACTTGTATCCCATTTTCCTTCCCTATTAATTGATATTATAGGTTCACTTATAAGTGTAGGTCTTTCTGTTAGATATATTTCATAGATATTTCCAGTAAATGTTACATATTGAGTATCGCTTGGAATATAGTATCTTGAATATCTTTGTGTTCCTTCTCTTTGATCACATGTAATTTGTTCATTATTTTTATCATAGAAACATACTTTAGTATTTGAACTACTTTCATGTAAAACATATAACATATATTTATCTGTATCTACATTTAATCCAATTTTATTAATATCTGCACTAACATATGTTTCCTCATTATTGTCGTAAGCATTACTAGATAATTCATCACTTAATATATCTATATCACTACTTGAACTTATTTCCAATTTAGAATCTTTCTTAATTGATTTTGCATATACAGTAGTTCTAGCCCCATCAAATTTAAATGATCCAGTATATTTTTTCCAGTTACTATCATCATCACAATTTTCAGTACAATATAAATTATCCATATCATAATTTAGATCATAATCAATACTTGCTATCGAATATTTTCTTAATTCATTTTCTGTTAATGTTGGATACATACTAACCGCGTTAATGACAGGTTCATCTGGAATTTCTGAGTCTAAATTATAAATAATTTTATCTACAGTTCCTGTATTACCTGCTTCATCAGTTGCTCTAGCATAAATTGTTATAGTTCCATTTGTAAAATATGATGCAACTTGAAGCGATGTTAATTCAAATTTACCATTATATGCTTGCCAATTACTATTATCTAGTGAGTATAATTGATTAGTTGAATTTTCTTCGTAATTAATTTCAATTTCAACCTTATTTGTTATTAAATCACTAGTTAAATTATTAATTTCAATATCTGGTGCTTCATTATCAATATTATTTATAATTATATCTTTTGTAGTTTCATTTCCTACACTATCTCTTGCATAAATAGTATAAACACCATTTTCTTCAACTGTTGTAACAAAATTTGGTGAATCAACTGGATTGCCATTAAAACTTACATAATCAATTACACCATTATCAGTAACCATAACTGATACATAAACTTTTTTAGCTGGTCGTGTAGTACTTGGTTCTACTTCTATAACTGGATTTTCATCATCTATATTTGTTACAGTATAATACCCAGTGTCTGAATAATCTTCTTGTTCACTAATACTTCTTGCTAATATTTTAGTATTATTCATATCTACATCTATTCCACCGCTATATACTTGCCAATCAGTTTCCTCTCCATTTGGATAAACTATTTTATATTCTTTACCCACTGATTCTAAATCAAAGTTAATAAATATTTTTGTACTTCTACAAGGTTCTTCATCTAATATTATAAAATCTGGGGTATCTAATTTTTTAAAATCCCATCTTATAAATAAGTTTTCAAAAATATCAGATGATAGCGTAGTTAAATTATATATATGATCTTTAGATACTCTTACTGTATTTCCTTCTTTATCCTCTATTTCAAAATAGTCTGCTTCAGAATTATAATTTGCTTCTGGCAATACAAATACTATTCCAGAAGATGGATATGACTTCCAATCACCATCACTTAACCATTTATATTCTTTTGTTTTTGCTGATGAAGGATAATTTAAATTAACAATAAAATATGTTCCTTTATCTAATATTTCAATTGTTGGTGCTGGTTTGTAATTAGATACAGTATATGTTGCTTCTTTTTCATCTCCAAATAAATCTGCTTCAGTAGCTTTTATTGTCACATTTTCATATAAAGTAAATGGACCTTCATAGTCATATGTTACACCATCTATTGTATATTTCTTAGATACAGCATTTCTATCATAATTAATTGTTATTTTAATTTCACTTGATAGCGATTTACTTGGCTCCACTTTTATTACTGGAGCTGACATTCCTTTATATAAGTAATCAACTCTAACTGTATCTGATCCTTTATCTCCAGCATCATTTGTTCCGTATGCTTGAATTACAGTGTTTTCTTTTATTGTTATTTCGCCAGTATATTCACTCCATTCACTTGCATAATTTAATCTATAATATCTCTTTGTTAATCCTTCTTCATAATATATTGTTGCCTTTACTTCATTTACTAATGAATCATCTGTTGGCTCTTTTGGACTAACGTTTATCTTTACTTCTCTTTCAACAGGAATATATGGGGTTACATTCAATGCAACTTTCTCACTTACAACAGTTGTAATATTATTATCATCAGTTGCTTTTGCATAAAGTGTTTTACTTTCTGTGATTGTTAAAGGTGAAGTATATTTTTCATATATTACACCATCATATGAATAATATATATCTCCAGTATAATATGATCCAGTTATTGTTGCTGTTGTACTAGTTAAATATTCATCATCCAAGTGATCTGGATTAAATGTAATTTTTAATACTGGGCCATTACTAATATTATATATTCTTGTGTATGATTTTTTAGATTCCTTACCATCACTTTCTCTTATGTAATATGCATAGATTGGTATGTTTTCTCTTACCTCAAATGGTTCATTATATTTTTTATATGTTAAACCGCCATCAATACTATAATATATAGCTCTTGCTTCATATTCAGCTGTTAGTGTTATTGTACTAGATGTTGTTCTTGTTGATACACTACTAGATATTGATGGACCATTTATTGCATAACTTACTTGTGGCGTAGTAGTTGTTAGTGTTGAAGTAGTTGTTGGTAATGATGGGCTTGTAATGGTGATTGGACATTGTCCAAGAGGTAAGTCTGATAAGTCATATACTGTATTTCCGTTACAATCTGTTATAGTTACCGTAGTACCTGTAGAATCATCTAGACTTGTTTTTATTACTGATGGAACAGAATAGCCTGCTCCTGTTGTAATAACTGGGCTGCTTGTATTTGCTGGATTAACTATATCTATTGTTTCTCCACTTGATGTAATATATGTTATTACAGGTCCGCTTGATGTAGATGTATATACTAAAACTGAATTATTTGTATCATCACTTGATATTGTTGTATCTTGAAGCCACTTTTGTTTAATCATTACACTATCATCATTTGATATTGTTTTATATGTAATTAAATATCCTGAATTGTCATATACACCTTCTTGTGCAGTTGCTCTTGCATCTATTAGTGTATGTGGTCCAACTTCAAATTCACCAACATAGTCTTGCCATTCTCCGCCATTTATTCTATATTGCTTTGTTGTAGCTCTATCATCATAATTAATACTAACTTTAGTTGTTTCTCCATTATAAACTTCAAATTCTTCAGGTTCTATATCTACTGCTAGTTTTGCTTTTGGTGCAACAACATATTTCTTATTATTAATTACGTAACTAATATATATTGAATCAGTTTTATCCATTCTTACTAAAACTGGTCCAGTATATGATTGCCATTCAGTAGTACCATCTCCAGTTCTTGCATATTCTGTACTTGATGTTCTCCATTTTCTTTCTACTGAATTTGATGGATAATATAAATTTAATTTTACCCAACCATCAAATTCTAGATCTTTACCTGCAGGTAATTCTACTACTACATCTTTTTTTACTGTTGATGATAAACCATTATTACCTTTTGCAACACATGTTATTGTATGTTCACCAGCTGTCAATTCACTTGTATCTTCTATTTTATTATTTAATTCATCTTCACAAGTTGTATTTCCACTTTGTTCATCATATTCAACATAAGATGGTAATTTAGATTCTGTGCCTAAAGTAAATACTGATGAAACTTCATCTAAATTTATTATTGGTGCTTTTAAGTCATTTTCTTTTATTTGCTCATCATTAGTTTCTTCTTTATCATCATCTTTTTTATCTTCTTCAAGAGTTTTTACTCTAAGTTCAATAACATATTCATTATTAACACTATCTACAACTTTTATTTTTAAGCTATACCATGTATTAGATTTTAAATTTTCGAATAAATAATTATCATCAGATTCAACATATCTTTGGTTTGAAATCGAATAATAATATTTGATGCTCTCACTTAATGCATCATATGCTTCAACAGTTACATCAATTGAATTTGTTGTAGTTTTTGTTTTTATATTTGTTACTACAGGAGCATCATTATCAATTTTAACAATTTCAACTTCACTTGGTTTTGATTCTTTACCACTTTTTGATACACCTTTAAACCAAACGTACCATATTCCTGATTTTCCAATTTCAATATTTTTTGTATCAGTTCTTTTCCATTCGCAAGTATTTATATCATTTGTTTCACTAACACAATATAAATAATAATCTAATTCATCCCCTGGGAATTCAGCATCTTCAATTACTTCAACTTCACTACTTTGTGAAAAATTATCTTTATCTTTTTGATCTATTTTTGGTGCCTTAAATAAAAAATAAGCTCTAATAGATAAGATTCCTAAAATTCCTAAAATAAAAAACAATACTATTGGTAATACTCTAAGCTTACTAATAAATATTGTTATTTTCTTGTTGTCTTCACTTATTTCTTCAGGTTCTGTTTTTATTACATAATCTTTTCTAATACCAAATGAAATTTTCTTTTTAATTGATTTTATTTTAATATTATTTTTATTAAGCACTTCCTTTGCATCATCTATATGCAAATTTTTAATATTTGGAAATCTTTTCATACAATCACCATACACTATCATTATTATACTGTTAATAATATTAGTTAAAATTAAATAAAAAAAAACAAAATGTTCTTTATAAAAATCATTTTGTTTTTTAATTGATATAGCACTTTAAATATTATATAATGAAAATAATAAATATTGTTATTTTCTTGTTGTCTTCACTTATTTC
>JAILLM010000130.1 GCA_024693165.1 Bacilli bacterium
ACTATTAAATTTCTTAACTAAATGTTATGAAGGTAATTTTATTAGTAAAAGAGATTTAAAATTATTTGATGTTGTAAGTGATATTAAGAGTTTAGAAATGTATCTTAATAATTTAGAAAGGAAGTAATTATTATGGCAAAAAGTATGGAAGAATTAGTTAACTATTGTAAACAATATGGATATATATTCCAAGGAAGTGAAATCTATGGAGGTTTAGCAAACTCTTGGGATTATGGTTCATTAGGTGTTGAACTTAAAAACAATGTTAGAAAAGCTTGGTGGAAGAAATTCATTCAAGAAAATCAATATAACTTTGGATTAGATGCTGCAATCATTATGAACCCTGAAGTTTGGGTTGCATCTGGACATGTTGCATCATTTGCAGATCCTCTTATTGATTGTAAAGCTTGTAAGGCAAGACATAGAGCAGATAAGTTAATTGAAGAATTCACTAAAGGTGAAGAGACTGGTGACGGTTGGGAAAATGAAAAATTAGAAAAATTTATTAAAGATAATAACATCGCATGTCCTAAATGTGGTAACCATGACTTTACTCCAATTAGAAAATTCAATTTATTATTTGAAACTCATATGGGTGTTACTGAAGATACTAAATCTACAGTATATTTAAGAGGAGAAACAGCTCAAGGAATATTCGTTAACTTTAATAATGTACAAAGAACAATGAGAGCAAAATTACCATTTGGTATTGGTCAAACTGGTAAAGCATTCAGAAACGAAATTACTCCAGGTAACTTCACTTTTAGAACAAGAGAATTTGAACAAATGGAACTTGAATTCTTTTGTAAACCAGGTACTGATTTAGAATGGCATAAATATTGGAAAGAATATTGTATTAATTTCTTAGATGAACTTGGTTTATCTAAAGAAAACTTAAGATATAGAGATCATAAACCTGAAGAATTAGCATTCTATTCTAAAGCTACTACTGATATTGAATATATGTTCCCAATGGGATGGGGTGAACTTTGGGGTATTGCTGATAGAACAGATTATGACCTAGGTGTTCATCAAGAACATTCAAAAACTGATATGAGATATTTTGATCCAGATACAAATGAAAAATATCTACCATATGTTATTGAACCATCTGTAGGTTTAGATAGACTTACACTAGCTTTAATTAATGAATCATATAAAAATGAAGAATTAGAAGATGGAACAACTCGTGAAGTATTTAAAATACATCCATTCTTAGCTCCAATTAAAGTAACAGTTTTACCATTAGTTAAAAAGATTCATGGAGAAAAAGCTCAAGAAATTTATAGAGATTTAGCTAAAAACTTTATGGTTTCATATGATGAATCAGGTAACATTGGAAAACGTTATAGAAGAGCTGATGCAGTTGGTACTCCATTCTGTTTAACTGTTGATGATGAAACTATCAACAATGGTACAGTTACTTTAAGAAATAGAGATACTATGGAACAAGTAACATTAAAACTTGATGAAGTTAAAGCTTATATTGAAGAAAAGATTCAATTCTAATTAATATATTGTTTTAAAAATATAATTATTATAAAATATATGTAGAGGAAGTATTACCAACGTAATGCTATCTCACATGGATGATAGCATCAGTATTTAACTGATGCTTTTTTTATTAACCAAAACCCCCTGAGGCATTGTTAATCTATTTAAAGATTATTAATAAAATAATAATTACAATAAGTAGAAAGATTATCAAATCTTTACTCATGAATTATCACCTCACATTCTTTTAAAGAATAGTGAGATAACATCAGGATAATACATCCTCTAATATATATTTACACGGACGACTTCGATTTTACTTAAAATTTATTGTAAAAATAATTGATGCCTTGCAAATTTTAAAAAATATAATAAAATGTATGTAGAGGAAGCATTATCAACTTAATGCTATTCCTTGTTGGGATTAGCACTTAGTATTTACTAAGTGCTTTTTGTTTATTAATCCAAAACCCCCTGAAGGTTTATCACCGAGCTAGTCGAAAATGATTAGTAAAATAAACTCTCAAAAGAATTAGAATCATACGATTTTGCATCTTTATCATAATTACAACTCCTTTCAAAAAGAAAGGAATAACACTTAGGATAATACTATCCTCTAATATATATTTACACGGTCAAAGTTGATTTTACTTAAAATTTATTTAGATAATTGTTTATAAATTGTAAATATTGAAAATTGTAACTATATTTGTTTAAAAAGATATACTTGAATCGTGTTATAATTTAAAAGAATAGGTGATAGATATGTATAATAAAGATTTCATTAAAATTTTTAATAAAAATTTGTATAATGATTGTTTATCTGATCCAAATAAACTTAAAGAATTAGCTGATA
>JAILLM010000168.1 GCA_024693165.1 Bacilli bacterium
ATGTAGTGGAAGAAAAATATTCAAATGATTTTGATATTTTCTATCAGTTTGATCAAAATATAAATAAAGTAGAATATGTAGAAATAACTAATATGGATAATGGTTATGATAGAGAAAACAATCATTATATTAATACTAAAAGATTAAGAGTTAAAACATCTTATTTACAAAGACTAAGTTATGATGAAGAAGACCCAAGAGATGCTTACTATTTAGTAAGAATTAATAAAAATAGAAAATATGATGATTTTAAAATGCTTGGAGGATATAGTTCTTATAATCAAATAGATTTAGATGAATATCCAGACGTAATTACAATTGATTCTCCAAATGGTTTTGTACTTATTGGAGAAAAAGAAATAACATTTGCAAACCAAGATAGAACGCGAGTTTCTTGGATATGTCGAATAGGTTTATGTTAAAATAGAAGTGGTGGTAATATGACAAAATACAAAGTAATAGCAGTAGATGGTCCATCAGGATCCGGAAAAGGAACAATTTGTAAGGAATTAGCTAAAATTACGGGTTACTTTTATGTTGATTCTGGTGTATACTATAGGGCGATAACTTATTTGGTGCAAAAGAATAATGTTGATCCAGAAGATATTCCTTCAGCCGTTAAATTAGGTGAAGCAATGAATCTTGAAGTTATTGATGGAAAATACATCTTAAATGGTGAAGATGTATCTACATTAATTAGAACTGAAGAGATTAATAAAATGTTACCTAAGTTAACTCCAGTTGAGGAGATTCGTAATGTAGTAAATGCTCATGTTAGAAACCTTACTAATAATAAAAATATTATTATAGATGGTAGAGACACTACTACAGTATTATTCCCAGATGCAGATTATAAATTCTATGTAGACTGTGATGTATTAGTTAGAGCACAAAGAAGATATGATCAAGAAATAGAAATGGGACTTTCTCCTGACTTTGAAGAAATAAAAGAAAACATCATTAAAAGAGATTTAAAAGATACAACAAGAGAAATAGCACCATTAATAAGAAATAGTAGTCAAATATATATTGATACAACAAATGATACAATTGAAGAGAGTGTGAAAAAAATCATGGATAAAATTGAAAATAAAGTAAATTTAAAAAAATTATACATTGATTTCTTTGTAAGCAAAGGACATAAACAAATTCCTTCTGCTCCAGTAGTTCCAGAAAATGATCCTTCTGTATTATTCAATACAGCTGGTATGCAACCATTAATTCCATTTTTAATGGGAGCACATCATCCATATGGAACTAGACTTACAGATTATCAAAAATGTGTAAGAACTAACGACTTAGATAATATTGGTGATACATATCATCATACATTCTTTGAAATGTTAGGTAACTGGTCATTAGGAGATTATTTTAAGAAAGAAGCTATTTCATGGAGTTTTGAATTCTTAACTGAAGTATTACATATTCCAGTTGAAAGATTAGCTGTTACAGTATTTGCTGGTGATGATTCAATTCCATTTGATCAAGAATCTCATGATATTTGGGTTTCTTTAGGAATTCCAGAAGAAAGAATTGCAAGAACAGTTGAAGATAACTTCTGGATTGCTGGTGAAACTGGTCCATGTGGAACTGACTCAGAAATGTTCTACTGGAGAAGTAATGATCCAATTCCTGAAAAGTTTGATACTGAAGATAATAGATGGGTTGAAATTTGGAATGATGTATTCATGCAATATGAAAAACATGAAGATGGATCTATTACTGAACTTCCAAAGAAGAATGTAGATACAGGTATGGGTTGTGAAAGAACAACTGCTATCCTTGAAGGCAAGAATGATAATTATCAATCATCTATCTGGGCTCCAATAATGGAAGAAATTGAAAATATTACTGGACTTACTTATGAAGGTAATGAAAAAGCAATGAGAATTATCGGAGACCACTTAAGAAGTGCTGTATTTATTTCTGCAGATCCTGCTGGAATTAAACCTTCTAATACTGATCAAGGATATATTTTAAGAAGATTAATAAGAAGAGCAATTCGTTATGCTAAGAGTTTAAATATTGAAATTAACTCTAACTGGGAAGAAAGAATTGCAAGTAAGATTATGGATGAATATGAAGAATATTATTCAGAAATCAAACAAAATAGAAATATTGTTTTAGAAGTTCTTAAAAATGAAAAAGTTAAATTTAATAGAACTCTAGAAAAAGGATTAAAAGAATTTGAAAAGATTGCATCAACAAAAACTGAAATAGATGCAACTGATGCATTCCATTTATATGATACATTTGGTTTCCCAATTGAGTTAACTGAAGAAGTTGCTAAAGAAAGAAATTTAAGTGTTGATGTTGAAGGATTTAAAGTTAAATTTAAAGAGCATCAAGAATTATCAAGATCTCAATCACAAGGTAAATTTAAAGGTGGTTTAGCAGGTAATTCTGAAATTGAAACTAGATATCATACTGCAACTCATTTATTAAATGCAGCATTAAAGAAAGTAATCGGACCTTCAGTTCACCAATTAGGTTCTAATATTACTGAAGAAAGATTAAGATTCGACTTCCCATGTGATCATAAGATGACTGAAGAAGAAAAGGCGGAAGTTGAAAATCTTGTTAATGAATGGATTCAAGCAGGTTTAGATGTTAAGGTAGAAGAAATGAAGAAAGAAGATGCAGTAGCAAGTGGTGCTGAATGTATGTTCATTGAAAGATATCCTGACATTGTAACTGTTTATACAATCGGAGATAATGTTTCTAAAGAATTATGTGGTGGTCCTCACGTTAAGAACACTAAAGAATTAGGACACTTCAAAATTAAAAAGGAAGAATCATCATCATCTGGTGTAAGAAGAATCAAAGCAATTTTAGAAAGTGAGTAGAGAGTTTATGAAAAAGGAAGATTTAAAAGCAAAAGCATTAGAAAAATCTAAAGCACTTGCAGGTAAAGGAAAAGGATTCTTTGGAGAATTCAAAGAATTTATCTTAAGAGGTAATGTTGTTGATATGGCTATCGGTGTTATCATTGGTAGTGCATTCTCAGCACTTATTACTGAATTTACTAAAGACTTTATTAATCCATTAATTAATGGTATTGGTGGCGTTGAAGTAGGTGGAACAATTAAGATTTATGGTGGACAAGAAATACTTTGGGGTAATTTTGTTACTGCTGTAATCAATTTTGTTATTATTGCTTTTGTATTATTCATGATGTTAAAAGTTATGAATAAACTTCTTTCAATTAGAGACAAAAAGGAAGAAAAAGCAGAAGCTGAAGAAGAGAAAAAAGAAGAAGCACAAGCAAACAGACAAGAAGAACTTCTTGAAGCTATCCTAGCTGAATTAAAGAAAAGAAAATAATTAATTAGAGATTTTAAAGAATACTTTTTAGGTATTCTTTTTTATTTGAGAGTATGTTAATATAAAAATAGGTGAGTTTATATGATGAAGTTGTTTTTTAAGTTTAAAAAATATCTTAAAGAAAAAGGTTTTACTTTAGTTGAATTGATATCAATAATAATTATTGTAGCGATTATAATGTTGATTGCTATTCCAGCAATTTTATCTGCGGTTGATTCTTCAAAAATTAAAACATTTACTGAATATTTAGGTAAAAGTGCCAATCTTGCTCAATCTAAATTTGCTGAAGATCAAATGAATGATTCTGAAAATGAATGTATTATTTATAATATTAAAACCGATTTAGGTTTAGCTAATACAGGTTCTTTTGAAGGATGGATTTTATTAGATGTTAATAATGATAATGTCTATATTACCTTATATAATGATGATTTTGGAATATCAGCTTTTCAATATAATAATTCTACTTTAAAAGTGAAAGACTATATAAAGAGAAAATCAATGTTTACAGAAGAAGAATTAACTATTAATTATTTATGTGGTAATTCAACTTGTACTTCATGTATGTATAATGATAAAGGCGAAAACAAAGAGGTAAACAATGATGAATTTATAAAAAAGAATAGTGTAAAATTAATAAAAGGATATGAATTTAACCAAAAAATTAGAATGTTATATGGTCAATCTAGTAGTGAAGCTAATAGATTAAATTTAGCCTTTTCTAAAGTTACAGGTTTTTTAAGAAGTGATTCAATGCCTGAAGATGTTACTAAAACAATAATTAGTGTGGAGGATTCTTCTTA
>JAILLM010000174.1 GCA_024693165.1 Bacilli bacterium
GTAAACTCTATTGTATCGTCTTTGTTTTTTTTGTTATATTATTGATAATAGAGGTGAATAGACAATGAACGAAGTAGCATATTATGATAAGACTGAATCTAATTTAGAAAAGAGTCCTAAAACATTTAATGATTTTACTTATGATAATGAAGAAAATGGCGGTGTTTTAAATAAATTTAGTGAGATTGGTGATAAAATAAAATCAATTAAAACTGATATCTCTAATTTAAATACTGAATATGGTAATATTATAAAAAAATATGAAGCATTTTCTAATTTTGAAACTGCTATGAATTCTATTGTTAATACAATGTCTACTCGTATTGATAATATAAATACTTGTTATAATAATATTTTAAGTACAGCTCAACAAGCAGTAAAAGATCATGTGGCATCTGATAAAACTTTAATTGATGATTTAGATTCTATTAATGCTTTATTAGCTGGTAAGACAGGTCTTGAAGCTGGTTTAAATAATACTGGTAATAATGCTCCTTTATCTAATAAAGCAATTAGTGATTTAGAGTTTAAAAATTCTCATGGTGGAGTTTCACAAGAAGAATGGAATCGTATGTCAGATTCACAAAAACAAGAAATTTTAAAAGAACAAGCTGCTCAAGAAGGTGGAAAGATTACTGATCAAAATGAAACTGCTGTTGAAGATAAATATTCAATGTCTAGTGATTTAGATAAAGTTGCTGATGAAATTATCCAAGGTAAATATGGTAATGGTGAAGATCGTTATGCTGAACTTGAAAAACAAGGTTACAATTTAAGAGATAAATATGATGAAAATGGTAACTTAATTGAAAGAGGAGTTCAAGATATCGTTAATGAAAAAATGAATGGTACTTATGATCCTAATAAGACTCCAACTAACACATCTAATGAAGCAGGTTATAGAAGCACTACTTCTTCTAATGCTGAAGCTCAAGCTGCTGTAAATGCAGCACAAGAAAGAGGAAAAGCACAAACTGAGTATTATCAAAATCAACAAGCTCAAGCTGCTGTTAATGCTGCGCAAGAAAGAGGAAAAGCACAAACTGAGTATTATCAAAATCAACAAGAACAACAAGCCGAGGCTGCTAAACAACAAGCAATGGCTAATTCTTATAGCACAAATTACCAAAGCCCTCAACGTATGAATGAAGCTGGATGGGGTGCTTCTGGTACTACAAATTATAAAGCACCTACAAATAATTCTAATTCACAACAATCTAGTAGTAATTCAACACCATCATATTCAGCTAGTAACTATGCTAGTGGAAATAGTACTAGTTCTACTGGTTCTACATATGCTGCTAACTATGGTGGTAGTGCTGCTCCAGCTGCAAGTACATCAACTTCAACAACACAACAATCTAGTAGTAATTCAACACCATCATATTCAGCTAGTAACTATGCTAGTGGAAATAGTACTAGTTCTACTGGTTCTACATATGCTGCTAACTACGGTGGTAGTGCTGCTCCAGCTGCAAGTACATCAACAGTAGGAGAAAATGCAATTCCTACTCAACAAGAGTTAGTTGATGCTAATGCTGCTATTTCATCTGGTAATAGTAGTACGTCAACTACATCTAGTAATGAATCTGGAGTTTATAATTTACCTTCTGATCCAGCTGAATAGTTTAATTAACACGAAATATTATTTATTTCGTGTTTTTATTTCGGTGTTCCTCCATCAAAAATACATAAAAATACATATATTACCGCTGAAGATGGTTTAAAATTGCCTGATGGAGGTATTATTAATCCGGTATTTAAAGAAATAAATTCTAATATTTTATCTGGTGAAGTAGTAAGTAATATGGGAAAAATCTTTTACTGATCATAATTTTGCTGTAAGTGGTGGTACAACTGGTGGTGAGATTACTTTTCGTAATTATTTAGAAAAAAAATAAATAGACTGTTTACAGTTCATTTTTTGTTTATATTTTAAATACTATTAATGATTGATATAATTACAATGGGAGGCTGGTAATATGGCGATTACATATAATTCGCAAGAAGCAAAATTAGAAAAGAAACCTACTACTTATCAAGGATTTACATATGATACTGAAACTGATAGTGGTTGTATAAATAAGTTTGAAGAAGTTAGTAAACTTATATTAGATGTTTCTAACGATGTTGAAGAATTAGGTAATAAATATACTTCATTACAAGCTAAGTATGATAATTTTACGGATTTTAATGATAAAATGAATTCTAATAAGAATTCTTTAAGAAATTCTGTTGATAATATAAAAAAAGGTTTTGATAGTATTACTCAAAATCTTAATAAACAAGTTACTGCATTACAAGCAAACGATGCTTCGTTAATGACTGATTTAGAATCTATTGCTAAACTTATTTCTAATAGTAAAGATCAAGATAAAACTATTAGTGATTCAAGAAATAAAAATGATGGTAGTAGTTCAAGTTCAGGTAAGAGTGATGAAGATAAAGCAAAAGCAGTTGATGATGTAATAAAGGGTAAATATGGTTCTGGTGATGAAAGAAAAGAAGCTTTAAGAAAAGATGGTTTTGATCCAGATGAAATTCAAAAGATGGTAAATAATAAACTTAATGGTGGAGGTTCATCATCTAGTGGTAGTAGTGAAACTCCTACAAATGGATCTGGTCAAGAAGGAACTACTCAACCAACACCAGAACCAACTGCTCCAAGTGAAAGACCTGATACACCAAAAGATACAACAGTTAGTCCTGATGCTGGATTCGTACCTGCGATGGGAGATCAATTAGAAACTGTTTATAAAATAATTGCTGCTGAAGGTGGTAGTACAAATCCTGCTGAAGCAGTTAATATTGCAGCTACTATGATTAATAGAGCTCGAAAAGGTGGTTATGGTGGAGGTAATAATATTTATGGTATTGCTACTGCTGAAGATCAATATGTTGTATATCAAAATGGTGATTATGCTAGTGCATCATTATCACCTGAGTCTAGAGTTGCTGTAGAACAATTATTTGCTAGTTGTAGTCAAGGTGGTCCTACACCTCATGATTATACTAGTTTTAGATCTAATGGTTCTGAGAAATATGGTGGAACAATTCTTGAACCAGGAGGAAATAGATATAAATAAAAAGAAATCATTTAGTTTCTTTTTGTTTTGTCTTTCTTTAAATATTTTAATTATTTGATATAATTATTATAGAGGAGGTTTAAAATTATGGCTATTACATATAATTCGCAAGAAGCAAAATTAGAAAAGAAACCTACCACTTATCAAGGGTTTACATATGATACTGAAACTAATGGTGGTTGTTTAAATAAGTTTGAAGAAGTTAGTAAACTTATATTAAAGGTTTCTAACGATGTTGAAGAAATAGGTAATAAATATACTTCATTACAAGCTAAGTATGATGATTTTACGGATTTTAATGATAAAATGAATTCTAATAAGAATTCTTTGAGAAATTCTGTTGATAATATAAAAAAAGGTTTTGATAGTATTACTCAAAATCTAAATAAACAAGTTACTGCATTACAAGCAAATGATGCTTCGTTAATGTCTGATTTAGAATCTATTGCTAAACTTATTTCTAATAGTAAAGATCAAGATAAAACTATTAGTGATTCAAGAAATAAAAATGATGGTAGCAGTTCAAGTTCAGGTAAGAGTGATGAAGATAAAGCAAAAGCAGTTGATGATGTAATAAATGGTAAATATGGTTCTGGTGATGAAAGAAAAGAAGCTTTAAGAAAAGCTGGTTTTGATCCAGATGAAATTCAAAAGATGGTAAATGATAAACTTAATGGTGGAGGTTCATCGTCTAATAGTGGAAAAACTGAAACTAATTCAGGTGAATCATCTCAAAGCGAAAGACCTGAAGAACCAAAAGATACGAGTGAAAATAACGATGCTGGATATAGAACTGGAACTAATGGAGTTCCTGCCGTTGATGAAAATGGTTTAATTGTTACGCAACAAAGTCAAGCCGGACAAGATGTTATTAATAAGCTATTTGCTGAAATTCCTACACATTCAAATGGAACACATAGTGCAGAATTAGATGCTATGATTGATAATTTATCGGCTGAAGAGTGTGCTTGGGTTTTAACAAGAATTGAAAATGAGGGATTTGGTCAAACAGGTGGTGGTTATAGCACTGCAACTCCAGAAGCTCATCAAGCATTTATTGAAGATCAATTATATGGTAGATTTGGTGGAGATATTCATAATCTACTAAAAGCTTGGGGAACATATACATACACTGGTTATTAGAACAAAATAAAAACTCAACAAATGTTGAGTTTTTTTATTATTCAGTAACGTCTATTCTAATGTTTACTGGATCCTCATCTAAAACTATTTTGCTATTTGAAGTATTTACTTCTTCATTAATAGTAAATGTATTTCCATCACTTTCAATATTGAACTTTGGTTCTTCATCTAATGTGATTACTTTTTCTTGTTCACTATTCATATTTCTTAAAATATCTCTAATTCTTTGAATAGAATCAACAACTTCTTCGTTAGATTTATTTTCTTCTTCATCATCTAAATGGAAAATTGGATCTTCATCTAGTGAGAATGCATTACCAGTAGTTCCTAAATTAAATATTGGATCTTCTGATAAAACTATTACTTTATTTGATACCAATGTATTTCCAATTGGATCTTCATCTAAGATTATTTTTCTTCCTGTTTTTGTCATAATAGAGATAGGGTCTTCATCAAGAACAATTTTATTTCCTAATTCGAATTTAGGATCTTCATCTAATACTATTTTCTTTCCAGTATTATCTATATAGAATACAGGGTCTGAATCAAGTACTATCTTCTTTCCAGATTTAGTTTCAATTATTACTGGATCTTCATCAGTTACAAATGCGCCAACATCTCCTTCATATGCATAAGCACCATTTGCTTGTACATCATCCATTGGATCTTCATTTAATACAATTTTAATTCCAGTATTATTTAATAATTGAGCTTTTTCATCTATTTTATCTTCAATTTCATTCTTGAATGTTAGAATTCCATTTAATAATACATCATAATGTAGACTAGCTATTTTAATTTTTTCTTTTTCTTGATCGTCTTTGGCGTGTTCTTGTTCTTTGTTCCCTTCATCTATGATGGCTAATCTAGCATCGTTTATAATAGAATATATCTTATCTAGATATTCTTTCATAATTATCCCTCTATTCTTTTCTTAATTTTACCAAGTTAATATAAAAATGTAAATGCACCTTACTTTTTTTATTTGGAAAAGTGAGAATATATTATAATTATTGTAGGGTGATTTTATGAATAATCATTATTTTAGAAAAATATCTGTTGTTACTTTTAATTCTAAAAAGTTTCAAGTGTTTAAAGATGAAAAGAATAGATATGCTTTTTTAGAGATTGATAAAGATAATAAATTTCGTTATCCAACTTTAGAAGACTTTATTGGACTTGCTAATATATTTGCTAAAGATTTAGATAAAGAAGTTTATTTTAGAAGTACTAAGAATAATGATAAAAAGTATTATTTTAAATCTTTTGTTTGTTTAACTAGTGGTATTATCGCTTTAAGTTCTGCTTTATACTTTGGATTAAAAAGTCAAAATGTATTTACTAATGATAAAGTAAATGAAGTTATATCATTTAGTGATAATTATGAGGCTGAAGAGTTAAAACAAGATAACGTAAATAATGAAGCAACTGTTGAAATAGTTCAAGAGAAAGATGAACCTAAGGTTGTTGTTACTCTTCCTGAGGAACCATTAGAAGTTAAAGAAGAAACTCAAGAAAATACATATGTAAGAAGTAAAGTAGTTACTGATGATATGTATGGTATCTATGGTTCCCAAGTAGATATTTATGATTCAACTGCTTTAAATAAATTCTTAGGTGAAAAAGATATTACTATTAATGATATTAATAGCGCAGTTGATAATAATACTAATTTAAATGATGATTTAAAATCAGTTATTAAAGAATTTGCTCAAACAATGATGACTACTTATCCATCCATTGATATGAGATTATTCTATGAGAATGTTAAAAGATTAAGTGTAGTTTATGAAACTCAAGAAGCTATAGACAATCATGGTGATATGATTGCTTGGTTCAATTATGAATATGGACAAATTCATGTTAATGAAAATATTGATTTATCTCCTGGTTCATATGATTTAATGGTTTTAAGACATGAAATATGTCATATGATTTCATTAGGATTCTTGTATGAAAATGATCAAAAGATAGTTTGTATAACTAAAAATGGTGGATATGGAGAATACTTACAAGAAGCTATTGATGTTTACTTATCTTCTGAACCATATGAAAATGAATACAATTTTACAGATTTTGGTTATGGTACTTGTGCTAATGAATTAGAAGTAATTGTTGAAGCTATTCCGAATTTTGATATTTCAGTATTAGCTAATCAAGATGTATATAATATAGCTAGTTATTTAGATAAAGTTAATCCAAATGATGTAAGTGCTTCAAGACTTATTGATTTAATGGATATGCAAACAATTGCTTTCTATAATATGAATAATTTACAAGTAGAAAATACTGAATTTAAAGATTTATATAGATATATTGCTAATACATATTTAAATTATGTAGTTACTCCAGATATGAGTGCTGAAGAAATTGAAAATATAAAGAATAATCTAGTAAATGAATTAAATCGTAATCTTGGATATTCAGTAAATGTTACTTATTATGATGAAATAACCAATACATTTAACGAGTATATGGAAAAGAATAATATTGAACAAAACTATAAAACAAAATAGTTTTGTTTTTTTGTTTATAAGATAGTAATATTTTTATGTTATAATATCGTTGCGTATAAGAAAGGCTGTGAATAAATGAAAGTTATTATTGCTGAAAAACCAAGTTTAGGTCGTAATATTGTATCTGCTATTAAAGATATGAAAAGAGAAGACGGTTTTTATATTGGTAAAGAATATATTGTAACTTGGGCTTTTGGTCATTTATTCACACTTGCTGATATCGAAGATTATCCTGGTCATGAAAATAATTTAGGAAGATGGACTATGGATAATTTACCTTGTTTTCCAAAAGAATTTCAATTTGGATTAAAGAAAGATGCTAATAAACAAATAGATAAAGGTATTAATAAACAATTTAATATAATTAAAACATTATGTGAACGTAATGATGTTGATGAAATTATAAATGCTGGGGATGCTGATCGTGAAGGTGAAGTTATTGTTAGACTTATTACTAATAATATTAATACTGAAGGTAAGAAGTTAACTAGATTATGGTTACCTGATCAAACTGAAGAAACTATTAATGCTGCTTTAAAAGATTTAAAGAATGAAACTGAATTTAATAATCTTGCTAATGAAGGTTTAGCTAGAACTTATATTGATTGGTTATATGGTGTTAATTTAACTAGATATGCAACTCTTAAAACTGGTACTCTTTTAAGAGTAGGTAGAGTTATTATTCCAATTGTTAAAGCTATTTATGATAGAGATATTGCTATTAGAAATTTCGTTCCTGAAATGTATTATGGAATGCAATCTGTTGAGAAGACTAACGGAGAAGAAATAACTTTAGATTCAAAAGAAAAATTCGATAAGAATCAAAATGCTAAAGTATTAGATATGTGTAAAAAATATAATGAAGCTAAAGCGTATGTTGTAGATAAAAAAGTTAAGAAAGATAAACTTAATCCTTCTAAATTGTATTCATTATCTAAATTGCAAAATGTATTAGGTAAAAAATATAAAATGAATATGGAAAAGTCTTTATCGCTTGTTCAAGGATTATATGAAAAAGGTTATTTAACTTATCCTAGAACTAACTCAGAGTATTTAGCAACTGCTGAAAAAGATAAGATGAAGACTATCATTGGTAATATCTCTAAGCTAGGTTATCCAGTTGAGTTTAAAGATAAAAAAACTATATTTGATGATTCTAAGATTGAATCCCATTCGGCTTTAACGCCAACTTTTAAGATTCCAAATAAGAATCAATTAACTGAAGATGAATTCTTAGTTTATCAAACTGTATTTAAAAGATTCGTTGCAGTATTTTGCTCAATTGATTGTGAAATTGAAAAGACAGAAATTAAAATTAAAGTCGGAGATTATGAAGAATTTAATCTTAAGGGTACAATCATTGTAGTTCCTGGTTGGACTAAATATGATGATACTAATACAAAAGATAAAATTCTTCCTAATTTAAATGTTGGTGATGAAGTAGTTATTAACTTTAAACCTAAAGAAAAAGAGACAACTCCTCCAAAACATTACACAATTGAAACTTTAAATAATTATTTAAAGAATCCGTTTAAAGAAGATAAGAAACGTTTAGAGGAAGAAGAAAATGATGATCCAAATGCTGATGATACTGAAGACTATAAAGCAATCTTTGAAGGATTAGAGTTAGGTACTGAAGCAACAAGAACTGGTATTATTGATAATGCTATTAAATCTAAATATATTGAACTTAAAAAAGATGTTTACTATATACTTCCGGATGGAGAATATTTAATTAATTCACTTATTCAAATGGAAATAAGTATGGATAAATATAAAACTAGTGAAATGGGTAAGGCTTTAAAGAAAGTTTATCATGATGAGATGGGCATTAATGATGCAGTTACTTTAGCAACTGATGAAATAAGTTCTATCTTTAATATGAAAGATGATAATAAAACTACTGGTTTTTATGGTGAAAAAGTAGGGATTTGTCCACAATGTAAAAATGAAGTAATTAAAGGTAAATACTATTATGGTTGCAAAGATTATAAAAACTGTAAGTTTAGAATTCCTATAACTTTATGTGGAAGAGTTATTACTTTAAATGAAGCAAAAGAGCTCTTGGAAAAAGGAATAAGTTCTGATTTAGATGGATTTATTTCTAAGAAGAATACTAATTTTAAAGCAAAGCTTAAAATAGATGGTGACAAAGTAGTTTTTGACTTCAATTAAAATTTTAAAAAACTTTTCAAAAATGTATTGACAATAGAAATAGTCACCCATATAATGAAGTTAACTTAGTAAAGATAGGGTTGATGAAATTTATTTTTAGTACATTTCGATGGACTGAACTGTACTTGATAGCTGTGGGCTATCCTTTAAGGTTGAGAGATTGAGTTCTTTCCCGACGGTTGGTGAAGACCGTATACTTATTGACCCAGCAATTAAATTGATGGTGCATGCTTATATGGTGTGGTACTATGTAAGATGTGCTGATTGATTAATTGTGAGTAAAGGTTGAACTTGTAATAACACCTACTAAGTATATGCGCATGTTGGATGAGTATACCTAAGTTATTGATTCTTAAACTAGTCTGATCAACTATAAGAATTGTTCAAATTATACTCCGAAAAACTTTGGAAGTCAGACCAAAGTTTTTTGTTGGCCTTATTTACAATTCTCAATCTATTAATTATAATTTTATTAAGGTGATACTTATGAATAAAAAAGGGTTTAAAAATAAGAATATAAGTATATTTACTCTTATTTTTGTTTATATATTATTTGGTTTATTATTCATTATGCTTGTTGTAGGAGTTAATATTGATTCTATTAGAGTAAGTGATTTATTTGATGTTAATTCTAGAAAAGTATATGATGAATTAAATAAAATTATTGATTCACAAGATTCAAGTATAGCTAAAATCAAAGAAGCTAGTAAGAATAAAAATTATAATTTTAATAATCCTTATGTTTTAGTTAATCCTTTTGGTTTAAATCCTTGTTCTGCGATTATTGTTTTCAATATTGAAGAACCTTCAAAGGTAAATGTAGAGATTAATGATAAAAATGTTGGAACTACTGAAGTAGGTTCATTACATATGCTTCCAATTTATGGATTATATGAAAACAATTATAATCATGTTGTTTTAACTCTTGATGATGGATCACAACATGAAGAAACAATTCTTACTGAAGATATTTATTCTAATGTAACTGTTGGCTTAACTGATAGAGATTCTAATTCTACATATCTTTCATATTTTGCTAGTGGAGATATGACTACTATTTATGGATATAATTATTATAATGATGTTAACGTATTTATAAGCGGTTTAAATTATGTTTCTTCATTTAAAGTAAATGGTGAAGGTTTAACACTTGAGTATAATAATAAGAAAAACTTAAATAGTATTCTTGTTGATATTGATTATTTAGGTAGAATTAAAGAAGTATATAAGAAACCTAGTACTTATACTTTTGATAATAATATAAATGTTAATTTATACGAGAACGG
>JAILLM010000015.1 GCA_024693165.1 Bacilli bacterium
TTAGTAGTATGTTAAAATATATAGGTGGGGTGCTTATAATGAATAATAAACCTAAGAAAAAGAAAAAGGCTAAAAGCATATATCTTATAAAATATAGGATTCAAATGTCTTTTAGCCTTTTTCTTTTTCTTAGGTTTATTATTCATTATAAGCACCCCACCTATATATTTTAACATACTACTAAAAATACAAAAAAAGTTATGTGTAAACATAACTTCCTTTTTTACATTTTATTTTCTCTTATATACTCTATTCTATTTCTAACACCTTTAAATAACTCACTAATAACTATTATAACTAAAGATAATACAAATAAACTTAATATCTCATTTGCCTTTAATGGAGTTACTTTAAGCATATTAGCTAAAACAGGAACTTGTGTAATTAATAACTCAAGAACTATTGATGAAATAATTGTAAATACAACAAGTGGATTATCAACTAAATTTGTTTTAAATATACTATTTCTTTCTGATTTACAATTAAGTACATGAACATTTTGAATAAATACCATAAGCATTACTACTGCACTTCTAGCATACACTAGATCAACACCAAGTTTATTTAAGTAAATCCATAATCCCATAACTGCAAAAGTAATAGCTAAACCATAAATGATTACTTCTTGTAACATATATTCATCAAATAATGATTCTTTAGTACTTCTAGGTTTTTGATTCATTATTTCTTTACTATTTCTTTCAAATGAAAGAGCAATATCTTGAAGACCATCAGTAACTAAGTTCAACCATAATAATTGAATAGCAACTAACGGAATTGGTAAATCCATAATAATAGAAGTTAAGAAGAATAATATTTCAGATACACCACATGATATTAAGAATAGAGTTATTTTTCTAATATTAGAATAAGCAATTCTACCTTCTTTAATACCATTAACTATTGAAGTAAAATCATCATCTGCAATAATCATACTTGCAGTTTCTTTTGCAACATCAGTACCACTACCCATTGAAATTCCAATGTTAGCAGCCTTAATAGCTGGAGCATCATTAACACCATCACCTGTAACTGCAACAAATTCGCCTTGTCTCTTTAGAGATTCAACAATTGATAATTTATCAGTTGGAGTAACTCTTGAGAATACTCTCTTTTTAGCAACTAAATCATCAAAGTATTTTTCTCCAAGTTTTTCTGCTTCTTCAAGTTCAAGACCTGTAATAACTTCATCTCTTGATTTACAAATATCTAAAGTTTGTGCAATTGAATAAGCAGTATTTGGATGGTCTCCAGTAACCATTAATACTTTAATACCAGCATTAATACATTCTTTAATTGAATACTTGGCTTCTTCTCTAACCGGATCAATAAAACCAACCATTCCTAAGAATTCAAGATTCTTGATTTCACCAATCTTATCTACTTTGCCATCACATACAGCAATTACTCTAAAACCATCACTAGTTAAATATTCGTTTTGTTCTTCATACTTCTTACTCTTTTTAGAAAATTCCATAATCTTTTCTAAAGAACCTTTTGCAGTGCATCTTAGTTCTCCATTTTCTCTATAAAAGATTGCTGAATATTGATTTTCAGATTCATAAGGAATAACTTTTTCAATTTTAATATCCATATGTAAATCTATTTTTTCTTTCAATACTAAAAATGCAATATCAATTGAATCTCCTGAGAAAGATACATTCTTTTTAAATGTAGCTTCATTATTATAAGAACATAAACCAACAATTCTTTCAGCACTCTTATAATTTTTAGAGAATTGATTTTCAATTGTTCCATTAACATCATAACCAGTACCTGTTATATCAAATTCTTCACCACTTGGTAAAAGAATTTTTTTAGCAGTTTGTTCATTAACAGTTAGAGTACCAGTCTTATCACTTGCAATAACTGTACAGCTACCTAATGATTCAACTGAATTTAACTTCTTACAAATAACATTTTCTCTTGCCATTCTTCTACTAGCAACAGTTAATGCCATTGTTTGAGCAAGAGCTAAACCTTCAGGAAGTGCTGATACTGATAAAGCTATTACTGAAAGAATAATATTTTTTATTTCATATCCTTTTAAATAAAGAATCGCAGTAGTAATAACAGCAATTACTAAGATAATAATACTAATTTGTTTAGAGAACTTTTCCATTCTGATAGTTAATGGGGATTTTTCTTCTTTTGTTTCTTCAACTTTCTTAGCTATCGCACCTAACTCAGTTTCAAGTGATGTTGCTGTAACAACTACAGTTGCTCTACCAGACATTACTGAAGTTCCTGCATAAACCATATTATGTCTATCACCAAGTGCTTTCTTACCTTCGATAGTTAAATTATTCTTTTCAACAGATAAAGATTCACCAGTTAAACTTGATTCATTAACAAGTAAATTACTTGATTCAATTACTCTACCATCTACAGTTATCTTCATACCACTTTCAAGATACATAATATCACCGATAACTAGATCTTCTGAATTTATTTCTACCTTTTTACCATCTCTAAGTACTAATGCTTTAGTAATAATCATTTTAGATAAAGCATCTGCTGCATCAATAGCCTTATTCTCTTCAACTACACCAATAATTACATCTACTATTACGATACCTAAAATTACAAACGCATCAACAGTCTCACCAATTACAAATGAGAAAGCTGCTGTAAGTAAAAGAATTATAGTTAAGGATGCAGTTAATTCTTCAATAATCATCTTAAAAATACTCTTTTTCTTTTTAAAATTTAAAACATTCTTACCATGTTCTAATAACCTAGTATTAACATCATTACTAGTTAAACCCTTCTCACTTGATTTAACTAAAGAATATACTTCCTCTATACTTTTATTATACATAATATCACCATAATAATTATAACTATAAACACTAAAAAAATCACTTCATTTGAAGTGATTTTATATTAAATATTATCTCTATCTCTTAAGAATGGAGGTATATCATATTCATCATCAATAACACTCATTGGTTTTACTGGTTGAACAACATCTTCAGGTTGATAACTTGAAACTTGAGGTTCCATAGTTCCTAAATTATCTTCATATCCAGTAGCAATAACTGTTACGATTACTTCATCATTAAGTGATTCATTAATTACAGCACCGAAGATAATATTAATATCTGTTGAAGCAGCTTCTCTAACAACTTCAGCAGCATCTTCAGCTTCAAATAATGTAAGTGATTTACCACCAGTTACATTGATAATTGCATCAGTAGCACCAACAATTGAAGTTTCAAGAAGTGGACTAGATACAGCTTGTTGAGCAGCTTTAACAGCTCTATCTTCACCAGTTCCAAGACCAATACCAATTAAAGCGTTTCCACGTTTTTCCATGATAGCTCTTACGTCTGCAAAGTCTAGGTTTACTAAACCTGATACAGCAATAAGGTCTGAAATTGATTGTACACCTCTATGTAATACATTATCTACTTCACTAAATGCATCAAGCATTGATGTAGATTTATCAATAATATCTCTTAATTTATCATTTGGAATAACAATTAAAGTATCAACATGTTTTCTTAATTCATCAACACCAATAATTGCTTGTTCCATTCTTCTTTTACCTTCGAACTTGAATGGTTTTGTAACAATACCAACTGTTAAAGCTCCGATATCTTGTGCAATCTCAGCAATAATTGGAGAAGCACCAGTACCAGTTCCTCCACCCATACCACAAGTAACGAAGATCATATCTGCGCCATCTAAAACAGCTCTAATTTCATCTTTAGATTCTTCAGCAGCTTCTCTTCCAATTTCAGGGTTAGCTCCAGCTCCAAGTCCATTAGTTAACCTTTCACCAATTTGTAATTTAACTTCTGCAGGAGAAGCATCTAATACTTGTTTATCTGTATTTGCAACGATAAATTCGACACCTTTAACTCCAGCTTTAATCATTCTATTAACTGCATTACATCCACCGCCACCAACACCGATGACTTTGATCTTAGCAATTTGATTCATTTCTAATCCGTTATTCATAATTTCACTCCTTAATTATCAAAGAAAATTCCAAATACTTTTCCTAGTACAGAATCCCCTAAATTAATTCTTTTCTCGCCTCCACCACAAATAATGTCGATTTCATCTTGAGTAAATGTTGAAAAATCTCTATCTCTTAACTTAAGTTTATAATCAAAAAACTTAATCATACCGATAGCAGTGGCGTATTCATTACTACGTGCACCTACAACCATAATCTTTCCAGCATTTGCTTTGGTTCCAAATACACTTTCAACTTCTAAAGGAAAGTCACGAGTTTCACTCAATCCTCCACTTATAATTATATAACTAATTTCTTTCTTTGTTAAGTAGTTAATTTCGTTTTTAGCCATATTAAGAATCTCTCTTAAACGACTCATAACTACCTCAGTTATTTCTTTTTGATTAATTGTTATCTTTTGTCCTAAAGTATTAACAAGTGTAGTCTTTTCAGATTCACGAGCATTCTTTTTATTAGCTAGTGCTAACTTCTTCTTTAACTCTACTGCTTGTTCTTTAGTAACTTTATAAATAAATGAAATATCATTATCTACATTTTTTCCACCAACACCAATAACTAAGTTATTAACAATAATACCTTTATTAAATACTGATATCTTAGTAGTATCATATCCAAGATCGATAACTATACCTGTTTCAGTGTCTGTAGAAACATTTTTATGAGCCCAGTAAGTACCAATTGATGGAACAATAACATCAACTACTTCGATTCCTACTTTTTCTAAACATTTAGCAGTTGTATATATTTCTCTTTTAGGCACTGATACAATTACACTCTTAACTGAAAGTTTAGAACCTTTCATTTCTTTAGGATTACCTACTTTATTACCATCAACTTTAAATGAGATTGGTACAACTGTAACTAAATCATTACCTTTATGAATATTGTCTCCAACTGATTGTTTTAAGACTCTAGTAATATCTCCTACTGATATTTCTTTATCATCACTAGTAATAGTAATAGATCCTTCACCTACTTTAAAGTCAGCTGAATCTTCATTAACTGTTACAAGTGCTTTAGATATTTTAGTACCTAACATTTCTTCAGCTTTTTTAAGAAGTTTCTTTAAAGCATAACCAGTTTCATCAGGTTCACATATAGCTCCCTTTTTAACTCCACGAGATTCTTCACTTAAAGCACATAAAATATTAAGTCTTTCACCTAATATCTCAGCAACAACAAGTTTAATAGTTTCGCCACCAATATCAATCGCAGCAATTATTTCTCTCATGTTTAGCACCTTCCATATCTTTATGTCATTATACTATAATAATAGTCAAATTAAAAGATAAACTCTATTTATTTGGGTTATCTAAGGCTACTAGACGTGTTATAATGTAAATGGTGATTATTATGAAAAATAGTTTGGCTATCCTGGTTAATAAATCTATTAGTCTAGGATGTAAAATACTAAAACCTATATTAAGAAAAGATGGTTCAGTTACTCCTGGATACTATGCATCTAAAATAAATAAAAAAATCTTAGATGAGCTTATTTATCCTGAGTTAAGAATTGGTGTTACTGGCTCTTCTGGTAAAGGAACTACCACTAAGTTAATAGCACATGTATTAAAAGAAAATGGTTATAATGTAGTTTGGAATAAGAATGGTTCTAACCTTTTCAATGCCGCAGCTACTCTACTTTTAAATCACTCAGGTACATTAAGCAAAAAAATTAAATCTGATGTTGTACTTCTTGAATTAGATGAATCTTATGTTAATAAAGTATTTCACAAGAATAAATTAACACATTTAGTTATTACTAACTTAACTCGTGATCAAGTTGCAAGAAACGGTGCACCTGAAGTTGTTTATAACAAAATACTAAGTGCTTTAGATGAAGATACTGAACTTATTATTAATGGTGATGATATCTTAGTTAATAGATTTTCACTTGATCATAAAGGTAAATTAGTTAAATATGGTATTGCTAAAACAAAGGGAGACACTAAAGAACCAACAATCCCAGTTGATGGTGTATATTGTCCAAAGTGTCATTCAAAAATTAAATATAACTTCTATCACTATGGTCATTTAGGTGATTATAAATGTCCTAAATGTTCATTCTCTAGAGGTCCTATTAAATATGAAGCATCAAATATCAATTTACTATCTAGAACTATTAAAATTAATAACAATAAAGTTAATATAAATACAAGTTTTATGTTTAGTGCTTATGCTTTCACAGCTGCCTATTCATTACTTAAAGAAATTGGTCTAGAAGATAAACAAATTATAAATTCATTTAATACATTCTCTTCTAAATTAGAAAACTACCCTTACCTAGGTAAAAGAAGAATCGAAATGTTAGATTCAAAACATGAAAACAATTTAAGTTATGAATCATCTCTTTCATATATTAAAGATATGCCTGGAGATAAAACAGTTATTATTGGATTCGATAATGTATCAAGAAGATATGAATTTAATGACCTATCTTGGTTATATGATATCAACTTCAGTGTTCTTGATGACAAATCAATTGATAAAATATATATCATTGGTAAATTTAAATATGATGTATATTCTGTATTAATACATAATAAAGTAAACAAAAAGAAAATCATCCTTGTAGATGATTATAGAAATAATTTATTAAAGAAAATTAAAAATAATTCTAAAGGTAATATTTATTCAATGGTATTCGTTGATACAATGGAACCTATTCTAAAATCTCTTAAGGAGGTTAAATAATGAAAACATTAAAAATATTACATTTATATCATGATTTAATGAACTTAAGTGGTGACAATGGAAATATAGTTGCTATCCAAGACTTCCTTGATAACGAAGGATGCAAATATGTTATAGATAGATTATCTATCGGAGATAAAATAGATTTTAATAAATACAACATGATTTATATTGGTAATGGTTCAAGAGAATCTCAAGAACTAGCTAGAACTGATTTACTTAAATATAAATATCAAATAAAAAAATCATTTAAAAATCAACTAATATTAGCAACAGGTAATGCAATGGAATTATTTGGTA
>JAILLM010000048.1 GCA_024693165.1 Bacilli bacterium
TGATATGAATATATTAGAGGAACTATATTGTTAATAAATATTTATGAAAATTAATAATATAATTAAAAAGCCATTTAGTCTTAATCGGCCCGAACTTGCCGAAGAACTAATAAATATAAAAATTAAGTTGAAATATACTTAATTTTTTATTGATTAATGTGTTGCAAATGTGCTACAATGTATATGAGGTAATAATTATGAAGAGTATAGAAAAAGAAATCATAAGTAATGAAGAGTTTGATTTAATATGTGAATATATAAAATTAAGGAATGAAACTAACATTAGTCAATCAGAATTAGCAAGAAGAGTAGGTATAGCTAGATCAACAATAGCTAGAATGGAAAGAAACTTACACTCGATATCACTAGGAACTTTTGTTAAGTTATTAGAAGCAATGAATTATAAATTGGAAATAGTCAAAAAGGAAAAATAACATTAAACTGTTACAAATTGTAACAATTTAAAATTGGTTTATAAAAATGAAAGGAGTGAATATAATGGAACAAATAGAAGTAAAAGGATTATCAGTCAATATTACAGGAATTGAAGATAATGATTATATTTCATTGACAGATTTAGCAAGAATTAAAAATTCAAAAGAACCTAAAGATGTGGTTAAAAACTGGATGAGGTCTAGATCAACTCTTGAGTTTTTAGGATTATGGGAAAAGATGAATAATCCTGAATTTAAGGGGGTCGATTTCGAACCCCTACTATCAGAAACAGGTAAAAATTCATTTACAATGTCTCCTACAAGATGGGTTAGTGAATTTAATGCAATAGGTATTAAAACAAAACCCACAAAAAATGGAGGAACATTTGCTCATAGGGATATCGCTCTTGAATTTGCTTCTTGGATATCTCCTGAAATAAAATTGTATATTATAAAAGAATTTCAAAGATTAAAAATTCAAGAATCAGAGCAATTAGAATGGCATGGTAAACGAATGCTAACAAAGCTAAATTATTTAATTCATACTGATGCAATCAAAGAATATCTACTACCAATTGAACTAACTAAAGACCAAATAAATTATGTTTATGCATCAGAAGCAGATATTCTAAATGTAGCATTATTTGGGAAAAGTGCTAAAGATTGGCATGATGATAATCCAAATAAGAAGGGTAATATAAGAGATTATGCATCAACACTTGAATTAGCTATATTATCTAATCTTGAATTTCAAAATGCTAAATTAATTGAACAAGGTCTTAATAAAAAAGAAAGATTAATATTATTAAATAAAGAAGCAAATAGAGAAAAGGAACTATTCAATAAGAATAAAGAAAAAGCAATATATAAATTAGAGAACAAATAAAGCACAATAAGTTGTTTTAGTCTTAATCGGCCATAACTTGCCTATAGTACAAGCTGCAATCAAAGCTAAAAATAATTAATGAATTAGACTAGAGTAATCTAGTCTTTTTTATGCTATTATTGTTTAATCTAAAAAAATAAATGGAAATATGGTATAAAAAGTATTAAACTAAATATAGTTAGAAAAATATAATATGTAACTATACTTAAGAAATGAAGGCAAGAATATGAGTAAAGACATAAAACACAAGACAAAAAAGTGCTTATATGAAAGTGATAATGAATATGATACTGTACTGTATAAAGAATTAGCAAAATATTTTCCAATTTATTATTGGTGTTATGTATTATATGGAACAATCGGAAACTTAATAATATCTGCAATTATAGCGATTGTAACAAGAGAATTATCTACGACATTATTCTATTTTGTATTAATAGAAACATTTGTTATGGTTCATTATAAAGCTAAACTTCCTATTATTTTAGAAAGAGAGTTTAGTAAGGAAATCGATAAAGGTACTAAAGAACCAATTTCGCATTATGAATTTTATATTGATTACTTTACTAAAGAAAATAATGATCAAATATTGAAGGTTTATTATAACAAAATAACTAAATCAATAGAAACAGATTCATATTTTTATTTATTAAGTAAAAGTAAAAATACAGTTTTTGCAATACAAAAAAGTTCTTGCGATTTAGAATTGATTAATTTCATTAGAGAAAAAGTTACTAATATACAAAACCACTTAGGAGAATCTTCAGAGTTTAAAGGTGCAAAAAAATATCATAATCCAAAATTTATTAAAGGCTCTATGTTAGTGTTGTTTATTATGACATTATTATCCTTTTTTGGAGTAAATTATACTTTTGAATTAGTAGATAGAATTAATCCTCATCATGGATGTGATTCATTCGCAGATTTATGGATATTCTTAATATGGTTAGTGTTCCCAATACTATCAATTATATTAGGATATAAATATGATAAAGCTGGGTTTAAGTGCACTAAGAATATTGTTAGTGGTTTAATTGTTGGATTTATTTTAATTTTATTTGGATTATTAAGTGTACTAACACAACCGTTTCATTGTGAAAACTATAATATGATTAATGATTTTAAGAGTATTATTAATGCAAGTATTCCAAGTGATGGTAAAATACAAACAATGAATTTAAGTGAATACTCTTTTGATGGAATAACAAATTATTCAATTATTAGTGTTTATTATGATAGACAAGATGTTACGGAAATGACTGATAGTATAGAATCGTGTGATACATGGATATTAAGTACAGAATTAAAATCAGAATTAAAAATAATGCTACCACTAATGATTAAATCAAGTGGAGATGGTATTTATTATTCAATATATAATAAAACAACAAATGAATATAACACACTTCCAAAAGAGTCAGGTGTATATGAAATTTATTCAATGCATTTTGATAAAAAAGCAAAACAATTATCGATACACCGATATCAATATGATTATAAAAAATAATAAAACATATTGATATAAAGTTTTACTTAATCCGAGATTAATATATAGCCTTCTTTTGAATATTACAGTACAAGCTGCAATTAAAGCAAAGAAGAACTGATATAAATAGGATAAAGACTAGTTAAAACTAGTCTTTTTTATGCTCGGAAAATAGTAATCTTGCGATCAATCTAAATTCAAGAAAAGTACAAATTTATGATAAAATAAATATATAAGTTAAACTCCACGTTGTGTTTGGTTACACCATATTGAAAACTTGTTACAATTATTTATGAAAAGAGGGATAATAATGAATCAAGAGAAT
>JAILLM010000075.1 GCA_024693165.1 Bacilli bacterium
CCTTCATATCATCACCCTATTATTGTAAGGAATGGATTAATAGTGATTTCCGTGTTGATTCGGATACTATGATTAATAATATTAAAAAAGAATTTAATAAGACTACAACATCTGTATCAGTTGAAGAAGAAACTTCTGATAATTTAGTAACTTTTTTACAATTATATATTAAGTATAGATTATATATTCTGATTGGATTAGGAATTGGTATTCTTGCTGATATTGTTTATATTTTCTTAAGTTATAAGAAAATTAAAGAAGGAGAGTTCTAATTTTATATTATATTAATTTATGTTGTGTTATAATTATTTAAGATAAGATGAAGAATAGGGTGATGATATGAAGGAGAGCGTTTGGGGCTATTGGATTATAGTTCTTGGTATTTCAATTATGTCCGTAATGGTTCTTATGCAAAATTTTACAACTACTAGTGAACAAGATTATTACTTAATTAAAAGCGTAATGGAGTCTTCTATGTATGATGCTGTTGATTATGGTTATTATTCAGATACTAGTACATTTAAAATCAACGCTGAAAAATTTGTAGAAAATTTTGTTAGAAGATTTGGTGAACAATTAAATATTAATAAAGATTATGATATTACATTCTATGATATCTATGAAACACCTCCTTATGCAGTTGTTTCGGTAACTGCGACAGGTAATGGAAATGCATTAATAGTTACAAATTCTAATGGAACAAATAGTGTTACAAATAGAATGGCTGGTATTCTTTATACTACTATTGAATACGAACATCCAGAAGGAGCTTAATCATGAAAAAATTGAAGAGAGAAAGAAAAAAATTCAATAGAGATTATTTAAGACCATTATTTGGATGTGGTATTCTATTTGTTTTAATTGTTGTATTTTTAATTATTTTTGGCTATAACCCAACTGATAAAGAAGATGATAAGAAAACTGTTGATAATTATCATTTAAATTTAGATGATAAAACAGTTAGTCAAAACGAAACTTGTGATACTACTTTTTATAAGTCTGTAATTGATGAAGTTAATAAAGTTGATTTAAGTTTTAAAGTAACAACAGTAGATGGAGAACAAGCTATTGATGATGAAAATAGTACTGAAGATGAAGTTGTTTACTTTACTAGAAAGTATTATGCATATGAAATGAGTATGAATAATCTTCCTGATGGAGTAAAAGCAGTTGTTACTGATAATAAAACTGAAAATATTTATAATGTTAATAAGAATGAAAAAACATTTACTAGTAAATTTACTTCAGATAAGGTTCTTTATACAGTAAATATTTATGGAGATAGTGATAATTGTAAAGATGTATTATTAAGACAATTTAATTTTACTACTCCAGTTATTAATAGATATTCTCAAACAGTAATTTGTTCTGAAAGCGAAGATTCTAATTGTAATCTTATAACATATGAAGAAACTGATATTTCAAATGTTGTTAAGAAGAAAATGGAAGAAACAATTAAAGAAGAAGAGACTAAGAAGAGTAATACTTTAAAAATTATAATTGGTTCTGTATTAATTGTAATTATTATTGCTGTAGTTATATTTATCTACTTCAAAAGAAGAAGAAAGCGTATGGTGATGTAATTATGAAGAAATATATAAAATTATTAATTGCTTTATTTGTATTTATTCCAATCACTAAAGTTAATGCTGGTATTCCAGTTACTATTAATAGTGGTAGCGAAATTGGAAGTAATATTTACTGGTTTGCAGATTATGCTTCAATAGGTAATATTAAACAATTGCGTGGTAGATCTGGATCTTATGGTGTTTACCATTATCCAGTTAAAAGCTATAAAGGAAACTATAGAGGATCAACATTTGATGCTGTTTGTATAGATCCTGGTGCTCATAAAACTAGTGGAGAAACTTATAATTGTGAAGCTATTAATGATCCAGATATTTTAGGATTATTTAAAGACAAAGGCAATTATAGTGAACAAACTTTTATTACAGCTGTTCGTATGAAAGCAGCTAAAAAGGGTTACATTTCTAATTCAAAATATAATTCAATGGTTCAATATAGAAGTCGTGGATTATCTGCTTTTGGTGAAGGTAGTGCTTCTTCTGCATCTATGGGTAACGTTAGTGCTGGAAGCTTCTTTAGACAAGCTGATACTATGGCTAACCAAAACTTCACTAAAGCTGAAGATGCATCTGGTGATGCTAATCCAAATTCAGAGTTCCATACTAGTTTTATTTCTTCATCTGGTAAAGAAATAAAACTTAAAATTACTTCTAACTTCCCAATGAAAAAAGTACCTTCAATTGAGTGTACAAACAATTGTGAAGGCCCTGTAACTGTACAATGGCCAGTTGGTAGTAAAGAAGGAACAATTACTTTAACTCCAAAAACTCCAACTCCATGTAATGCAAACTTAAAAATTAAATATGTTGCTTATAATAATGGTTCTGGAGATGCTTTATATTATTGTTCTCCTAATGGTGGCGGAGTTCCTTCAGGTGATGGAGGAGGAACTGCAAGTGAAGAACAAGCATTCTTAGCTTATATTTCTGGTAGTGTTGTTGCAAATGATGGTGGAACAGCAGCAGGAAGTACTGGTGGAGATTATGTTACTGGTGAAAAAGTATCTAATGATACTGCTACTGCTCGTGAAGCTAATATTGTAGTTGATACTGTTATTCCAGATAGTTATAAAAAACAATTCTGTGAAAACGCCCCTCAATGTTGTAACATTACTGCTGAAAAAGCAAAGACAATTAAATTCTGTTGTACTGATGGTACTCATTCAGAAGTTAAAGAACCAAAGATAAATGAAATTTTCTGTACTAAGAAAAAGAGTTGTGGTACTGATGAAGATATAGTTGTTGATGGTGCATATGATTTATATGCAGGAAATTATGATAAGGGTCAAGCTGTAGAAGGATCAACTTATTGTAAGATTTATTGTACTGAAAGAATTTATGTTGATATTCCTAGTGGAATCCAAGCAGTAAATGGTAAGTATTTCGATCTGAAAGGTGCTTCATCAATAGATGGTCCTATTATTCAAGGTAACTTCGCATGTAGAAATGTTATTGAATATGATAGATGGGTAAAAAATTACTATAAGAAAACTAAAGATATAGTTGATAACTATAATTATTATCAATTAGTTCGAGCTAAGACTGATGGTTATAAAAAAGCATTCCAAGATGCTTCAAAAAATGGTGAAACAAGTTATACTGTTAAATTCTCATACGAAAAAAATCTTGTAGGGTATGATGTTAGAGGTGAAGAACATTCATGTACAGGTACAGGTGAAGGTTCATGTACTGCTAAAATGAGTTATGAATATAATTTAGAGTCAGGTGTTACTGTTAAGTATGGACAAGCAAAATTAACATATAATGGTTCACAAACTGGTAATAGTTTACCTCTTAAGAATTTCGAAAGATTTGATGTTAAAAATGATGATGATAAATCAATAACAACAAAAACTGGTTATTATGGTTTAAACTATAAAAATAATGATAGAACATTTAAATGTGAATCAATTAATACAACTGGTAGTGTTTCTTGTACTATTGAATATTGGTGTATAAAAGCTAATACTGATGGAACATGTGCTGAATATGAATCTGGAGGTCATAAATTGGAAGCTTCAGATGGTTCAATTAAAGAAAATTCAGATGATCATAGTGATAAACCAAAAGATTCTCAGAGTGAAATAGATGCTGATAATCCTCCAACAAGTAGTAGTTATAAGACTGCTTCTGAGGCTTCAGATATTTATTCTAAGAGTGTTGAAGAACTTGAAAAGTTATACAAAGAAATTGAAGTTTGTGATAATTATTTCAATGATGGTGCTTCAACTTATACTAATTTCTTAAATAATAAGTTTGAACAACCTAAAGTAAGCTTTAGTTGGTTCTATACTTACTTATCTTCAAGTGGAGTAATTAGAGCAACTTCACCTTATGTAGAAAATTACAAATTAAAGAATCCTGATGAATGTAAGATTCATTCTAGTGGTGGTGAATGGACTGGTGGTACTGATTCTGAAACTGGTGCTGAAGCTCCACATTATGACACTACAAATTCACATAGAGTAGCTAAATATAAAACATTTAGTAGTCATAGTGTTACATGTAATAATAATAGAACTGAATATTGTTCTGGTGGATTAAATAATAGTAAATTAACTTCTTTATTAGCTGAACAAAGCAAGAATCAAAAATATACTTCAGATACTAAATTTGAGTATAAATGCGAATATGAACCTGATGAAAGTACTAAAAAATCAACAGTTTATCCATATGGTGGATTTGTTGAAGGCGGTTTAGATGAAAATAAGAAAGCTTATACAGTTCATGATGGTAAGATATATATTGAGTATTCTACATTAAATGCTGATTATCAAACTACTTGGGATTTCCATATGTTAGGTACTAAGACTTCTGATGGTAAAGGTAAATTTGATGATGATTTTGCAAATGGTGAAGACTGTACTGGTTACAATAACGATGTTAAAGGAACTTCAAATTTATTCTGTACTTTAAAAGTTAAAGAATCATTAACAAAAGTTAGAGGATGTAATACTATGGCTAGTTTAATGGGTAATAGCCCTAACTTTTGGAAGAAAGTATGTTGTAAGACACCATCTTGTGAGACTACTAATGATGATACTTTATCATTCTCATTCAAGATAGTTGATTCTAGAAAATTATTCCCTGGTACAAATGGTTATAATAAAACTGATGCTCCAAAAGGTAAATCAACTGATGGAACTGAAGGTAGTTATGCTTATAACTGGTTTGAACCAGATTTAGGTAGAAAGAATCTAAAACAAATCGAATCATCAAGTGGAAATGATAGAGAATTTAATGCTGATAGAATTTCATATCAATTCCATTTAAATTCTAAAGCAATTACTACTATTAAAGAGTATAATGCTCGTGTAAATAATTATAATTCCTTAGTTGGTGGTAATTATACTAAAGGTACTACTGATGAAAATGAACCTGCAGCTGAATATCATAGTGAATTCATTGAGAATTTCTATAAAGATCAAATCCAACTATATAAAGTTGCTAATGGGGTAGCTACTAAAGATGGCTCACCTGTTAAATTAAAAACTAAAACTTATGGTGGATTAAGTGATGCTCGTTGCAAAGTTTATTGGGATGGTGTAAGAAAGACTTCATGTTAATGAAGTCTTTTTCTTTTGTTTTTAAATATCTGTAATATATAACTTTTATATTAGTATTTATATATATTATTTATGATATAATTTTAATTGGAAGGACCGATTATGAATATACTTAAGTTTAAAAAAGATAAAGGTAATAAATA
>JAILLM010000113.1 GCA_024693165.1 Bacilli bacterium
GATAAGTGGATTTAAAAATCCTTTAACTGTTAAATTATCTACTTTAAAAGTGTTTAAATAAATACCTACTAATACAAATGGTAAAAGAGATACTATTCTAACTAATGAAATAGTAAAAATAGATATTTTACTTCTTATAAAAACTGTATTATTCATGATCATCACCTAAATACTTTTTAAAATTAATCAAAGATGGACACACATAAGTACATGCACCACAGTGAATACACTTACTCTTATCACCTTTACCAGATTTAATTAATTTTGGATTTAACCCAGCTGGACACTTAAACATACAAAGTCCACAATTAATACACTTTTTCTCTTTTCTTGTATCTTTAGTATTTAAGAAAATACTTCTTGTATTTCTAGTTACAATATTATTAAGTTCAGATAATACTATTCCATTTATCAAACCATTTTCAACTACTAAATATTTATCATTAGTAATCTCAATATTGTTTTTTATTATATCCCCTATCTTAGTTCCATACTTGACTGAAATAACTTTATATTCTTCAATACAGTTACCACCAATAGTAATTAACTTTTCATTTACTGGTTGATCTTTTTTAAGAACCTTATAAATATTTAAAACATCTTCACATGTTAAATAATTATATTTCCATTTAAGTTCTTTCTTTGTAAGTAATCTACTAATAAGAACGCTTTCGTATCCTAATGGATAAGAATCATCTAATACTTTTAATTTAACATTAGGATAAGTACCAATGTTAGAAGTTAAATTATAAACTACTTCTGAATCACCATTAGTTACACAAAAATAAGTTTTTTCAAAATGAAATATATTAATTAAAGCATCTACTGTTTCTAATATTTTAGACGAATAATTATTAATAATAAAAGTATTATTTCTTTCAAAAGGATCTACTTCAATTCCACTTATAACTAATGTTTTGGCAAGCGGATTAATAGGAATATCAAGTACATTATATTTATTAATTAAATCAAGCACTTTCTCTACCTTTAAATCATCAATATATTTAGTAGCATACTTTTTCTTTTTAACTTCTTCTTTAAAATTGTTTTCTATAACCATTGCTTTAACTGGTTCATTATCAATATAAATGTCATCATCTAATCTTTTTATAACTCCAGAAATCGGAGAATAAATATCATATTCTTTTCCTTTAAGTAAAAGTTCATCCTTAAGTACACTTAAATCTTCACTTTTAGTTAACTTCATACCTTTAATTAAAGGAATATAAATATTATCAGGATTATAAAATAGATTAATATTTCTATCTACATTAATATTCTTAGCTTGAACTACTTCTAGATTATTATTCATATTATTCTCCTTTATAATATTTATAAGCATCACTATATAAATTTTTATTAAATTCTTTATTCTTAATCATTTCAATTTCAAATTTATATGGTGGTATTTCTTTATCAATATATGGAGTTTCTAAAATCTTAGGAATATCTTCTAATCTCTTATTATAAATAACACTTAATAGATTATCGAAACCAATTGTTCCAAATCCAAGATTTTCATGTCTATCTTTATGAGATCCGAATTCATTTTTAGAATCATTTACATGAACACATTTAATTTTGTCTATACCTATCTTTTTATCGAATTCATCTAAGAATTCATCAAAATTAGATATATCAATACCAGCATCATTTAAATGACAAGTATCTAAACAAACTCCAATATTCTTTTTATTATTTACACCTTCAATGATAGTTTTAATTTCATCAATCGAACCAATCTCAGTTCCTTTAAGAGCCATTGTTTCAAGTAATATAACAATCTTATCATCATCAATTAAAACATTATTTAATCCTTTAATAATATTACCAATTGCATAATTTCTATCTAAACCTACACTTGAACCTGGATGTAAAACCATATACTTAACTCCAAGTGTATTACATCTATTTATTTCTTGTCTTAAAAAGTTGCAAGCAAATTCCCACTTAGTAATATCAGTATTATTAGCAAGATTAATAATATATGGAGCATGTACAATTACATTTTCTAGCTTCATATTATTATCTTGCATTAACTTTAAACCTTCATATGTTTTTAAATCATCAATAGCACTTCTTTGAGTATTTTGAGGTGCACCTGTGTAAAACATAAATGCATTAGCACCATAAGAAAGTGTTTCCTCAACACTTCCAAGTAAACCAGAATCACTTTTAAATGAAACATGACTTCCTATAAATAACATCATTATCACCTTATAAAATTATAACATAAAAAAAGAATGATTTATATCATTCTTTTTCAACTATAAACTTAGAAAAATTAGTCAGCCCATGTAACATGTGCAGCTGTTAAAGTTTTTGCAGTTTCACCTGAAGCAAGTGCAGCTAAATTATAATTTGATGCACCACCATTTTTTAATGCAAAGTTTTCACCGTTTGCAGTATAGTTAATGAATCCATCATCATCATTAGTATGATAGTTTCCATCTTGAAGTCTTACAAGAATGTTGATTTTAGAATTCATACCATCACCAGGACAAACAACAACTGTACCTGTATAAGAACCAACTGAAGATAAACCTAAACCTGTAGCAACGTCATATCCTTTACAATTACGTTCCTTACCAGCACTATCAGTAACTTTAGCTGGGATAGCTTTACCTTGTCCAGCACCTGCTAAAGTAGTATCACTTAAATAGCTGTTTTGAGCTGCAGTGTATACTTTAGTAACATACTCCTTGAAAGTTTTTTGTCTTGCAGATTGCATTGTTTGTAATACTGCAGGGATAGCAATAATCATAATGATAGCTAAAATTACGATAACTGCTAATAATTCTACTAATGTGAAACCTTTATTTGTCTTTTTCATTTTTCTTTCTCCTTCCCTATCATAATTAAATTATATAATTACGTTTTTTCAAAATCAATATGTTTTTTTATTCATTTACATAATATTTATTTTTAAAAATATTGTTTACTCTATATAATTAATATCACAATACTTTATTAAAAAAACTAATTATTTACAAAAAAAGAATGATTTAAATCATTCTTTTTGTTTATAAACTTTAAGATCAATTAGTTAGCAAAAACTACTGCATTAGCTAAAGTGAATTTTCTATTTGCTGTCTCAGTTGATGAAGTAAAGCCTAATTCATAACTTGAACCAACGCCATTTTTTAATTCAAAGTTTTCACCTTTTGAAGTATAGTTAACCCATCCATTAGTATTGTAGTTACCATCTTGAAGTCTAACTAAGATATTAATTTTACCATTCATATCATTACTTGGACAAACTAATACTGCACCAGTATAAGAACCAACTGAACTTAATCCTAATCCAGTAGCAACATCATAACCAACACAAGTACGTACTTCAGCTGGAGATTTAGTATCAGTAACTTCAATAGAATCAACACCTTTACCATTACCAGCACCTGCTAAAGTAGTATCACTTAAATAGCTATTTTGAGCTGCTGTGTATACTTTAGTAACATACTCCTTGAAAGTTTTTTGTCTAGCAGATTGCATTGTTTGTAATACTGCTGGGATTGCGATAATCATAATGATAGCTAAAATTACGATTACTGCTAATAATTCTACTAATGTGAAACCTTTATTTGACTTTTTCATGATTCTTTCTCCTTCCTTATCATAACTTAATTATATAATTATGATTTTTATTAATCAATATTTTTATAAATTTAATTTACATAATTTTGAGTGCCAATATTTTTCTTTTCTTTTTTAGTTATTTTTATTATTCCCTTTTTCCATAATATATATAGAACTAATGCTGTTATAGCAAGTATTAAAATTATAATAATTAGTACTATCAATATTGTGTAAAGTAACTTAGAATTTGAATATCTAAGCGTAAACTTATAATCTCTTTTAGTTCCATCTTGTGCAGTTACAGTAACAATTACAACAGATCCATTTGTTAAATTATCAGTTTGATCTACACTTACATTTGAATATAAAGAACCTGTTCTATAAGTAAGTTTTACACTATCAGTCTTTGGAGGTGCAATAATATCATATTCATACACATTAGGATCAAATGCTGGACTTAATTCATAATCATATACAAATAAGTATCTAATCGAAGTGTTATTCTTAGCAGTTGGAGATAAATTCTCACCCCTACTTGGTACTCCTGCATTAATTATTGAAAATCCAATAAAAAATGTAAAAACAATAGTAATAAATAAAGCAATATTCTTAAAGTATTTCATTTTATCACCTATTCTTCTATTAAATTATAAGGAAATTAGTATATTTTTTCAATAAAAAAGAAGAATTTAATTAAATCTTAAATTCTTCTATGAAAGATTGTTGAATCTCTTTTTTAGTAGGTTCTTTTGTCTTTACTGGTTTAGGTTCTACTACTTCTTCAATCTTAACAGGAGTAGCAAATACAAACGCTCTTAAGAAATTCTTCTTAGATACATTTGAACCAGTAGAAGTTAAATCCATAATTGAAATAGCAGTATTCTTTAGTACTTCAATATCTTCTAAAAGTTGTAAACCAATTTCATCTTTTTGGTTAGCAATAAATGCTGTAACTATTTCATATTTAGTAGTCTTTACTTTTTTCATTAAAGTACCACCACGTTTAGCTCTACTTAAAGTTTGTAGATCACTAATCTTAATACGTTTAGCAGTCTTTTGGTTTGTAAATATATCTAAATAATCATCAGTTTCTTTATAACCCATTGCACTTACAACAGCATCACCATCATGTAAAGCAATACCTTTAACACCGCTTGATTTAGTAGATGCTAGTGGAATTTCATTATTTAAATAACTTAAATAATATCCATCTCTTGTTACAAGTAATACTTTATCATCTTCAAGACAAGCAGATACTAATGAATCCCCATCTTTTAACTTCATTGCTGTATAAGCTTTATTATAACGAGATACTACGAAATCTTTTAAGTTAGTACGTTTAACCATACCAAGTTCTGTAGTCATTAAAATATTAGGATTATCATTATTTTCATCAATAATATATGAAGCAACAATTTCATCATTAGGATCCATTGTTACAATATTAGAAATATGTTTTCCTAAATCTTTCCACTTAGAATTTGGAAGTAAGTTAACAGGAACATATAAGTAATATCCCATCTTAGTAATGACAAGTAACTTAGTTAGTGTTGTAGTTTCATAAAGATTAATTACATAGTCACCATTCTTAAGTCCAGTTTCTTCACCATTAGCTGCTGTATAACTCTTAAGCGGTACTCTCTTAACATAGCCTTGTTTAGTAGATACTACCATTACATTTTCTTTTTGAATTAAATCATTTTGATCAATTGTAATGTTAGTAACTTCATCAACTATTTCAGTCTTTCTTGGAGTTGCATAAGTTTTCTTAATTTGTCTTAATTCAGCTTTAATATATGAATCAAGTTTTTCTGGATTATTAATTATTTCTTCTAAAGCAGCAATTACTTTTCTTAAGTTTTCTAGCTTTTCTTGTAAATCTACAATATCAGTATTAGTAAGTCTATATAATTGTAATGTAACAATTGCAACTGCTTGATCTTTAGTGAATCCAAATTTATCAACTAAGTTATTTTCAGCATCATTCTTATTTTTACTTGCTCTGATTGTAGCAATAACTTCATCAAGAATAGAAATAGCTTTGATTAAACCTTCGTTAATATGAGCTTCTTTTCTAGCTACTTCTAAATCATATTCACTTTTTCTCTTTACTACTTCTCTATCAAATTCAATATAAGCATCTAAAACACCTAAGATTCCAAGTTGTCTTGGTCTTCTATTTACAATAGTAACCATATTATAGTTATAGTTAGATTGTAAATCAGTATTCTTCATTAAATACTTAATAATTAAATCTTTATCAGCACCTGGTTTTAAATCAATAGCAATTCTTACAAATGCATCTTTATCAGATTCATCTCTTACTTCTGCCATACCAAATACAGAATTATTTATTCTTATATCATCAATCTTTTTAACTAATTGTTGTTTATTAACATCAAAAGGAATTTCATGAATAATAATTTGTTCTTTACCCTTAACTTTTTCATAAGTGTATTTACCTTTTACTATTACTCTTCCCTTACCTGTTTCTAAAGCGGTTCTAATTTCATCTTTACCTTCAACTACACCACCAGTAGGAAAATCAGGTCCTTTAACTATTTCAAGGATAGTATCTAATCTACAATTAGGATTATCAATTCTCTTAATAGTAGCATCAATAATTTCTCCTAAGTTATGTGGAGGAATATTAGTTGCATAACCTGCACTAATACCAGTAGTACCATTTACAAGTAAGTTAGGAAACTTAGCTGGTAAAACTGTTGGTTCAAGTAAAGTATCTGAATAGTTAAGTGCCATAGCAACTGTACCTTTATTAATATCTTTTAACATTTCTTCAGCAGCTTTAGCAAGTCTTGTTTCAGTATAACGCATGGCAGCAGGAGGGTCTCCATCAATAGAACCATTATTACCATCAACTTGAACAAGTGGTAAATTATTCTTCCAATCTTGAGATAAATGAATAAGTGCATCATATACAGAAGTATCGCCATGTGGATGATATCTACCTAAAACTAAACCAACTGCATTCGCACACTTCTTAAATGGTTTATCATAAGTATTTTTATCTGTATACATTGCATATATAATTCTTCTTTGAACAGGTTTTAATCCATCTCTTACATCAGGAATAGCTCTATCTTGAATAATATATTTAGAATATCTTCCAAATCTATCACCCATGATTTCTTCTAATGCATAATTATGTATTTTCTCGATAACTTCAGTAGTTTCTTTTCCCATTGTAATCACCTTAAAGTATTATAACATAAGAAAATAAAAAATAGGTCAAAAACTGACCTATCTATTATTATTTGTTTTGTTAAAATTATTATTTGGACATTTTAAACCACTTTTTTCTTCTCCATTATTATCAAAATAATTACAAATACAAATTTCATCATTTGGAGAACAATCGCATTTAAAAGAAGATGAGCAAGGTGTATCTCTACAACCTATACAATGATATGTACTATTATAATATTTCCATATTCCAAAAAATAATAATGCACCAGCTAAAACAGCTATTATCATAAACACTATTTCTTTATTTTTTATTTTCTTTTTATTTTTTTCCATCTTTCTTACCTCTAGAATAATTATATCAAAATTTAAAAATAAAAAAAGCGATTACTTTTCGTAAACGCTTACTTTTTTCTTATCTTTTCCACATCTTTCGTATTTAACAACACCTGCTACTTTAGCGAATAATGTGTGGTCTTTACCCATACCAACATTAGTACCTGGATAAATTCTAGTTCCTCTTTGTCTGTAGATAATTGAACCAGCATTGATAGTTTGTCCATCAGCAGCTTTTGCTCCTAATCTTCTACCAGCTGAATCTCTACCGTTTTGAGTAGAACCTTGAGCTTTAACGTGGGCAAAACGTTGGATATCTAAAGATATAATATTAAATAACATCATTATATTTCCTCCTTATATATTTTTACGTTTTTAGGATAATCTAACTCAAGTTGATTAAATAAAGACATCATATTAGTAATTAAAGTATCAATAACATCTGAATGTTTAAGAATTTCAATAACTACTTTATCTTTATTATCAGTATATTTAATAGAATTTTCATCGATTCTTAATAATGCATTAACAGTTGTATACATAATAGATGAAACTGCAGCACATACAATATCATTACCATCATTATAATTAGCATGACCAGTAATAGTAATTAGATTTTCCTTAAATTTAATTTTAATCATAATTAACCTGCGATCTTAACAACTTTTAATTTAGTATATGGTTGTCTATGACCTTGAGTTCTTCTATAGTTACTCTTTGAAACATATTTGAAAACTCTAATTTTCTTTTGTTTTCCATGTTTAACAACTTCACAAGTAACTTTAGCTCCTTTTACATATGGAGTTCCAACTTTTTCACCAACACTAACAACAGTATCGAAATCAACTTTAGAACCTTCTTCAGCTTCTAATTTTTCAACGTAGATTTCTGATCCTTCTTCAACATAGTATTGTTTTCCACCAGTTACGAATATAGCTTTCATACTTTAACCTCCTTTTAATTTTTTTTGAAGACTCGCCATTAAGGTGACATAAAAGTACTTAAACCTTCTCTGTGCGGTTCGTAAGAAAGACTTACAAACAAAAAGATAATACCAAAATATTATCTGTTTGTCAACGTTTTTACGTTTATTAAGCTGCTTTTTATTATAACTAATCTACTCAAACATTAAGCACACTTCTATCAATTCCAAAATATTATCAAAGTCATCACTACTAGTTTTTTCTACAAACTTAATATGTCGTGATTCATAATCTATACTTCTGATATGTTCACAAAGGACTGCTCCTTTAATCATTTTAGAATCTTTAAGAAAATAATGCGTTGGAAATTCTTTTTTATTAGTAGTTATCGGACATAAAATAGCCATTTTTGTATTCTTATTAAAAACATTATTTGAAACAACAACTGCAGGTCTAAAACCATCTTGCTCATGCCCTTTTATTGGTGCAAAATCTACGAAAACAATATCACCTTGTTTAGGAATATAATTATCTACCATATTTCTTTTCCTTGTGGATCATCCCATGTAAAATCTTTGCTTAGATTTTCGCCGTTAAATTTAGCAAATCTTTCTTCAAGTGAAATAATTCTTTTTTTAGGTTTAGTAATTATTATTTTGTTATCTTCATAGTTTAATTCAACTTTATCATTTGTTTTTACATCTAACATTTTTAATAAACTGCTTGGAATTCTTATTCCATCTGAATTTCCCCATTTTTGAAGTCTAGTTTCCATATGGTCATCTCCAATCTAAATAAAGTATATACTTTGTATATACAAATGTCAAATGTTTTTTTCTTGAATCTAAGGTTCCGTTTTGGAACCTTAGAATTTCATAGTAATCTTCTTTGATTAATTGAAAATAAAAAAGAATAGGATTTAACCTATTCATTTAAATTAGCTAATAATATACTCTTTAACTTTTCTAATCCTGAATCATTTAGATTAGTTTTATCATTATAAAAAAGTGATGTATCTCCCATTTCATTATAGAAAGGAATTACTTTAGCATTATTAAATTCATCAAAACTACTATTAAATGAAACAAAAGTAATATCATAGTCTTTAAGGTTTTCAAATAACTCTTCAAGATTATTTTTTGATGTTTTAAATGTATTATCTAATACAAATATAAGTCTCTTATTTAAGATGTTTTCTGTCTTTTTGTTATTTAGATCTTCTATTAAAGATTCAATCGTATAATCTTTATTACTTAATATGTTAGATGAAGTTATTTCTTCGCTTAATTTTGGATATCAATGAATTAAAGTAGTATTACCTATAAATGTAATACGTTTATTCTTTTCTGCTTCTTGTTCTTTAAGTAACTCTTCACGTTTTTGATCAAACTCTTTTTTGTAATCATTATAGATAGCATCATAAATAGCATTAGAATATCCAGTAATACCACTTGAAGTTAAATGAATTCCATCTTTATAAAAATACTCTTTATGATTTTTACTTATCTCTTTCCAATCAATGATAGACACATTTGAATAAACACTAGGATATTCATATATTCTTCTTGCAACATTTGGTACTTGATAATCATTAACGACACTTAACCAATAAACTTTTCTATTCTTTAGACGTTCCATAATTGCTGGAGTATTTTTAGTACAAGATCCATTAGTTCCTAAATTAATTACAACTATATCATATAACTTACCTCTTGAATCAATATCATTAAGTAAACTTATAAGTTGGCAATCAGTTCTTGAGACTTTTCCATCAAAATATCCATTTGGAAATCTCTTATATAAACCACTTACCGCACCTAAAAGAACAGAATCCCCTATTCCTGTTACTCTTAAACTAGATACTATATTTTTAAGTTCTGCTTCTTCAGCACTTAAACTATTTAATTTTTCATTCCATTCATTATCTTCTTCTTGAAGTTTTAAAGTTTGTTCTTCACTCATACTTAAAACTAATTCTTCATTTTGTTTAAGTAATTCTTCAAGCATTCTCATTTCTTCAGTGTTATCACTTTCAATCGCATAATTTTTTCCACCCAAGAAACTAACAGAAACAAGTCCTAAGAAAATTATGAATCTAATTATTTTTAATACTATATTTTTAAAGTTTTTATCAAATACAAAACTTAATATACAAGCGCCAACTAAAGTAATACCTAATATATATAAATATTTATTTTCTATATTATTAGCAAATACATAATAAATAACCGGATATTGAATTAAATATACT
>JAILLM010000129.1 GCA_024693165.1 Bacilli bacterium
TATAACTTATACTCAAGTTGAATCACCAATTGATATTGTTAGTAAAGATCCAGGTGAAAGAATAGATTTAAGAAATGTGTTTACTATTACAATTGATGGATTAAGAAATAAAAAATTAGATAATGTATTATTTGATGATTGTTTTGCGTTAACTGGTAGTGGTAATGATTTACATATTTTAGTAAGTGTTCCTGATGTAGATTTAATTATTGATAGAGATTCTTTAATTGATAGTTATATGAGATCACTTGGAGAATCAGTTTATGTAAAAGGAAATGAAAAAGCATTACTTGATCGTAGATTTGCTAGAGAAATATCTTTAGAAAAAGACAAAGATAGAAATACCATCACTTTTGATATTAATGTTGATAGTGATGGTAATGTTAAAGGTATTGATTTTTATAAAAGTATTGTTAGAGTTAATTACAATTTTACTAAAGATGCTTGTGATCAATTTATGAAATATAATGACTTTGATGAAAGACTTAATGTATTAAAGAAGATGTATGATTTAGCAGTTAAGTTATGTAGAAAGAGAAAAGATGTAATCGGAAGAAGAAGCCCTGCGAAAGTAATAATGGATGAGTTCAATATATTACCTGATTTACAAACTGCAAAGTTCTTTAATGATAACGGAATAGTATTCCCTTATAAGAATTATTTTGGAAAGTTAAGAAATAATTCTAGAAAGCATATAGCTAAAGTACATGAATTTATAAAGAATAATCATTTAGATGAAGAGTCAAGTGAATTGATTTCTTCAGTAATTAATACGTTTAAATATCCCTTTTATGATACAATATTTGTAGATAATAAAGCATATCATGGATTTCCTTGTGGAAGTGTTGGTAATCCAATGAGAGAATATATCTCTTTAGAATCTGATAGATTAATTAAAGATATTGTTATTGATAATAAAAATAATGAAAACTATTGGAAAGAAAGAATAGAAAGAGATTGTATTGAATATACAGCTACTTCTGCTAAGATAAGAGAGCTTTATAATAATAACAATAAAAGGGGAAGATAATAATGCGTATATTTATAGGAATTGTAGTATTACTTATTATATTAGTTGTAGGTTTTAACATAATTGTTAATTCTGGTAAAAAGAATCATGAAGCACTTGAAGAAGAAAAGAAAGCTTATCAAAATAGAGTAAGACTTCCTTCTCAAGCACAAGTTTATCCTGGTGAATTAGTTAAACTTGTTGAAGAAGATATGACTCATAACAGACCTAGACAATATACTTTTTATTATAAACTTGAAGCTCATAAGATTGGGTTAGGTTTATATAATAAGAAGTATGTATTTATTGTAGATAATAATGCATATGCAACATTTAGTGATGTTATGGGGCATGCTACAGTTTCTAATAGTAGATTTGCAGGTATTAGTGCAAAACTAACTATTACTGAAGTAGTTGATCAAACTACAAATCAAAAATTAAAAATTGAAGATATTGAAGGTTTTAAAGATCATATAGTAGAAGATACATCAGTTCACTATAATGATCAAGTAGAATATAAAGAAGAAAATTGACATTAATAATATTTAGTGTTAATATAATTGCGAAATCGATGAAGAAAGACATGATTTGATAGGATAATTTCAAGAGAGTTCACGGTTGGTGTAAGTGAATAAGGACTTATTAGATTACTACTTTCTGAGAGAATTAATAAATTCCGGGAGAAACCCGTTATAACATGAATTAAGTGAAATAAAGGATGGTACCGTGCTTATGCACTCCTATGGTATCATCCTTTTTTTATTTCTGGAGGTTTTATGGTTAATTATGAGGATCTAGTAAAGAATTACTTTAAAGGAAAGTATATCGGACTAACACTTAGTGAAATAGGTAAAAAATTAAATATTCCATATGAAAACATGGATGATTTATCTACTGCAATTTATTTGTTAGAAGTAAATGGTTATCTCTATAAAATAGATGATACTTATTTTAGATGCCCTAAAGATTTTATTTATAAAACTGGTACCATTGAAAAATCTACAAAGGGTAATTACTATATTTCTCTTTCAAAAGGAGATAAAGTATTATTCAATACAAAAGAAATAAACAAAAATAAACTCCAAGAAGGAGATATTATTCGTTTTAGTATGACTCAAGATCCTCGTTATAAACATAAATTTTCCGGTGAATTTGTTAGCAAAATAGAAAAAAATAATGCATATTGTAATAATTTCTTAGCAAAAGGATTTATTCAAAAGAATAAGGGTAATAATACTTATTTCGTAATTGTTAACGATATAAGATATGATTTACCAAGTGATAAACTAAGTGGTGCATATATTGGTGATGAAGTTACAGTTGAGTGTATTAAATCACTTAAGTCAAATACCTGTTCTGTTAAACAAATAATAAATAGAAAGAATAATGAACATGTATTTAAAGTAGTACAAAAGATGGAAGAAAAATATTTAGTACCTCTTAATACAAGCAATACTAAGTTTAATTATTTATTCGATTTCACAAATTTTAATGCTGGTGATAC
>JAILLM010000131.1 GCA_024693165.1 Bacilli bacterium
GATAAGTAGTTTAGTGAATATTTTGGTTTGTTCATTAAGTATTCTTTTTTTAGAAAAGAATAAAATAATTGTTACTAGTGAAAAAAATGTTGTAATACCAATTGAATAGCAATATATCACGTTCACCACATCCTTATTATAATTATATCAATATAATATATTAAATAAAATATCACTTATAAATTTTTGTTGCATTTTTAATATCTATGTATTAGTATAAATGCAACAAATTTTTAAAAGGAAGAGGGGTAATATTATGGGATCAATTGATACCAGACCAGTAAAAGTTGTTGATTCAAGAAAACCAATTAATAGATTTCTAGACGGACTATTAAGATGGTCAATAATTGGTGGATTAGCTTTTGGTGCAGGTGCATTAGTTAATGAAGTAGAAAAGTATAAAAAGCCTGAAGGATTTGTAGAAGATAAAAGATTGGAATCATTTAGTGAAGACATAAATCTATCAGACTACTTTTATAAATATGCAGTTGTTAATGGTGAAGCAACAAAATTATATAATAGCGATGGTGTTTATTTTATATATGATAAAGATGACTATAGTTGTGAAGAGTACTTAACAAGTTTTATACTTGGTAAAGGTTCTTCAGTAATTTATGATCTAGAATCTGAAAATTTACTAGCATACAAAGAATATCTTGAAGGAGTGGATATTAATTTTCAATATTTTGTTGAACATGACGAAGAAAATTATGGTGTTTCTCTTGTAGATGCACCAAACTATGTTGAAGGTTATGAAGTAAAAGATTATTACACACTAGACGAAATAAAAGAATTAGAACAAGAAATAGGCAAAGGTGTAAAGGTCTTAAGTAAGGTAAGATAAAATAAAATATGAATATAAAAAAGGAAGAATTAGCAAAAAAATTAGGTGCTAAGAAATTTCAAAAGCTTGTTTATAAAGTGGAAAGTATTAAATATTCACTATTAAAGAATCAATTATCTTTTTTATTACCACTTGTTGAAAAATCAATGAAAAAGAGAAGAAACAATTTAATCAATAATACTAATGATCCTATTAAACAAGATTTAATTGATAATGATTATAAGAGAAATTTGATCCTTTTTAGAAAAGAATTAAATCAAGAAAAGAATAGAAATTATCATTTTGATGTAGATTATTCTAAGAATTTTAAAGATTATTTACTTTGGAATAAGAAAGTACATTTAAAAGGTATTGCTAAGAATGTTATTCTTATTGTTTTATCCTTATCTCTTCTTGTAATATCTCAAGGTTTATTATTTAATGTAGGTGTAGTGTTAGGAATAATTAATTCACTTGGCTTAGTTATTAATTTTGAATGTGTTAATCTTCAAAATTATCATTTATCTAGATATGAAAAAGTTGAAGATAAGTTAGAAGAGAGAAAAAAGGAAACTCTATTACAAAAGAATAAAAAATATAGTAATGCAATTAATGCTATTAATAAACAAATAGAGCAATCTAATGAATTGCCTAAATTGGATGTTAGAAGCATGCAAATAGAAGAATTAAAAGAATTAAAGCAATTATTATTGGAAGTAAATAGTTCTAATAAGAAACTTGAAAGGAGAAGATAATATGGCTGACTCATTAGGAACAATTTCACTTGGAACTGCTGCTATTTCTACTTTAGGACCTACTGTAGAATCAACAATGGGGGATGAAGAATCACAAATTTTAGCTTCTGTAACGACAACAACTGCAACACCTACAACTACAACTGCACAATCAATTAATTATTTATCTGCAGATGCTGCTGTTCAAACTGCTCAAGCTGTAAGTTATGTTGAAACTTATAATCAGGAAGAAATTGATGAATTAGTTGCTCAAATAGATTTAGTTCTTGAAGAACAAAATAGTAATCAAGATGTATACGTTAAATCTTTAAGAAAATAAAAAAACTTCATAATTGAAGTTTTTATTTTGTTTTAGATAATCTTTTTTGTTCTTCGTACATATCGTATTCTTCTAATAATGAATTAAATGCTTCTTCTGGATTTTGTTCAAGAAGTTTCATACAAAAATGTTTTTTGAAATTATCTAAATCTCGATAAGTTGTGTAACATGGTAAATGAATTATTTTTTTGCCTTCTTCAAACGATGCTACTTCTTCGACTGGAATTTTATATTTAATAGTCCATTTTTCTAAATTGTAATATTCATATATTTGGTTGTCTTGATTTTTATATGGAACAACACATAATAAATAACCATATGTTTCATCTTCATTAATTTCTGGTTCTGATTGTTTATAAGCAAATTCTTCTTCTGATGAATATCCACAACTATCATAATCACTAAATAGTCTATATCTCATCAGAGTCCAAGTAGCATCTTCAATAAGCTCGTATTCTGGATCATTTTCTAATTCTTTTTCTAATTTTTTGATTTTTTTATTTATTTTTTCAATTTTTCCTTTTAGTTTGTCAATTTCTTTTTGTCTTGGATCATTTTCTCGTTTTTTTAATAATTTATCTAATTCTGAATTATCAAAATTTAGAATACTATAATATTTATTAAAATCTTTTCTAAATTGTTCTAGTACTTCTTGTTTCATTTTTTTTCTCACTTTTGCTGCTTATTATAGCATAGTATTTTATTTTGTAAATTAAAAAAATTATTGACTATTTTTGAAGAAATATTAAAATAAAACGTGTTTTTTTGAAAGGAGATAATAAAATGAATAATTCTTTTGATGAAGAAATAAATCCAACATATAATCCATTTAGATTGATCCGAATTGTAAAGAACCTTACTGGAGAAGAGATGGCTATATTACTTAATTGTACTAACCAATATGTAAGTTTATTAGAAAATGGAAAAAGAAAGTTATCTGATAAAGCTTTAGAAGAAAAATTAGATTGTCTTGGTATTAGTATGGAATCTTATGTTAATCTATATAAATTCTTATTAAGACTTCAAAAATCTAGTCTAGATGAATCTACTGCTTATGCTTTAGCGTTAGTAAGAACAATCGGAACAGTTTATGAAGATCAAAGAGAAGAATGTAATAAATTAGCAAGAATTCCTCGCTCTAAAACTAATGAAAAGAAGAAAACTTTAAAAAGAAATTATATAGATCTTTTTACAATATATAGATAAAAGCAAGAATGAAAGGGAATAAATAATATGCAACACGAAATGAAATTACAACCAGAATATTTTAATTTTATATTAAATGGTACTAAAAGAATTGAAATTAGACTTAACGATGAAAAAAGACAACTTATTAAATTAGGGGATACAATTAAATTTATGAAAGAACCTGAATTAGAAGAATCTTTTGATGCTAAAGTAATAGGTTTATTAAGATACAATTCTTTTGAAGAGATGTTTAAAGATTTTGATATTTCGGTATTATCTGATAAATCAATGACTAAAGAAGAATTAATTAATGTATTAGAACAATTCTATACAAAAGAAAAACAAGAACAATATGGTGTTTTAGGAATTAGAATTGAATTAATATAAAAGATTTCAATAAGAATTATAATGCTTATATAAAATAGCTGAGTATAGCAAAAAGTAAAAGAAAATAATTAAATTATTTTCTTTTTTTTATTTTATAAATATAAAAAAACTAACCAAAGGTTAGTTTTTATCATCAAATGGTAGCGACGGGGAGATTCGAACTCTCGACCTGCCGGGTATGAACCGGATGCTCTAGCCAGCTGAGCTACATCGCCATTTCTTTACGAACAAACATATAATAACATATTATTATTTATTAAGTCAATAATTATTTTAGCAGTATTTATTTGAAGTTTATATCATGCTATAATTAATATCGAGAATAGGAGGAATTACCATGGCTAATAGAATGGTATTAAACGAAACTTGTTATTTTGGATATGGTGCAAAAGACAGTTTAGTTGATGAAATAAAAGGAAGAGGATTCAAAAAAGTTTTAGTTGTTAGTGACCCTGGTATCGTAGATGCTGGTATTGCAAAAACTATTACTGATTTGTTAGATGGAAATGGAATAGCTTATAAGTTATACTCAGATGTTAAACCAAATCCAAGTATTGAAAATGTAAAAGGTGGAGTAGAGTTAGCTAAAGCTGAAGGTGTTGATTCTTTCGTAGTAGTAGGTGGTGGATCTGCTATCGATACTACTAAAGCTATCGCAATTATTATGACTAACCCTGAATTTGGAGATGTTAGAAGTTTAGATGGGGTTGCTACAACTAAAAATAAATGTATGCCAATTATTGCTCTTCCAACTACTGCTGGAACTGCTGCTGAAGTTACAATTAATTATGTAATTAGTGATGAAGAAAATAAAAAGAAAATGGTATGTGTAGATCCACATGATATACCTGTAGTTGCAATAGTTGATCCTGATTTAATGAAAACTATGCCTAAAGCACTTGCTGCTGCAACTGGAATGGATGCATTAACTCATGCAATGGAAGGATATATTACTAAAGGATCTTTCTTAGCATCAGATATGTTCCATATTAATGCAATCGCATTGATTTATAAGAATCTTGAAAAAGCAGTTAATAATAAAGATGAAGATGCAATTGAAAAAGTTGCATATGGTCAATATATTGCTGGTATGGGATTTTCGAATGCAGGTTTAGGAATTGTTCATTCACTAGCTCATTCATTAGGAAGTTACTGTCATGTAGCTCATGGTGATGCTTGTGCTGTTATGCTTCCACATGTATTAAAATTTAATGGTAGTGTTTGTCCAGATGCTTATAGAGATATGGGTAGAGCAATGGGACTATCTATGGATGGTTTAAGTGATGAAGCTGCAGTTGATGCTGTTGTTGATGCAGTTAAAGAACTTTCAATTAAGATAGGTATTAAACAAACATTAGTTGAATTAGGAGTAGAAAAAGAAATGCTTCCAATCATGGCTGATCAAGCTATTAATGATGTTTGTACTGGTGGTAACCCTAGAACTACAACTAGAGATGACATGTTAAAATTATACGAAGAAACATTTGAATAATAATTAAAGATTTATAATTTTTTATAAATCTTTTTTTATGTTGTTTTTTCTAAATTATTATCATGTTATAATAAAATTAGATTAGGTGAGAATATGTTGGATATAAGGAATGCTTATTTAATTTTGTTGTTTATTTATACATTTGTTATA
>JAILLM010000134.1 GCA_024693165.1 Bacilli bacterium
GGATATATTATATTAGTAAATTATATGGTTATAATAGAGATATTACTGTGTACTATATTAATGCTGATGAAAAACAAATAGATAGACTTTTATCTCTAGTTAAAGTAAAGAAATTTTATAATCAAGAAATAGATTGTGATATTGCTATTTTTGCCTATACTACTCCTGATGATATTATAAAATGTTTTAAAGCAAAAATGGAAAGAATACAATTTATACATGCTTGTTATTCAGTTGCATATAAAATAAATAATTTTGATAGAAATCCTTTGATAGATAGGTATATTGCTGTAAGTCAGACTGCTGCTAATGATTTTTATAAAATATCAAAATTTATGCCAGAAGTTATACATAACCCTATTTATTTTGATAAACCTAGAAAGGTTTTGAGATTAATAAGTGCTACAAGAATTTCAGAAGATAAGGGTTCTATATGGGAGAAAATGCAGATATTTGCAAGAAAATTAATAGAAAAAGATATACCATTTATTTGGTTAGTTTTTACAAATAATACAAAAATAAAAACAGACATAAAAGGTTTTGCTCTTATGCCACCAGAGTTAAAAATAACTGATTATATTGCTGATGCAGATTATCTTGTACAATTTTCAAAAACAGAAGCAGATTGCTTATCAGTAAAAGAAAGTCTATGCGTTGGAACTCCAGTACTTGTTACTAATTTTGATTCAGCTGTAGAAAATGGAGTTGTGGATGGAAAGAATGGTTATATATTTAATATGGATATGTCAGATATTGATGTAGAAAAAGTTTATAATAATATTCCAAAGTTTGAATATAAAGTTAATAATTCAGAGAAAGAATGGAATGATCTTCTAGGAAAACCTTGTAAACCTAAAAAAGATAAAAAGGTGCAAGTTAGTTGTAAGGTTAAAAAGTTTTTTGATATAGAATTTAATTGTTGGAGAAAATTAGGAGAGACTTGGACTGTTGATGAAGATAGAGCTAGATCATTAGTCAGTTCAAAGCAAAAAACACAAGAAGGGTTTACAATTATGCAATTAGTTGATATAATAGAGTAAAGGAGAAATGGAAAATGACAGAAACAAATAATGAAAAACCAGTTTTAACTGATGCAGAACTAGGTTTGGAAGAAATGAAAGATAATAAACAAAATGAAACCAATGGAGAGGTAAAAAATAAAAAACAAACTATTTCTAAACAAACTAGTAAAGGTGTTAAAAAAGCAGATGATGCACTAAAGAATGCAGCTGCAACAGCAGCACTTAAAGCAGCTATTGATGCTAATACTGAATTAAGTGTAAAAGAAGCAGAAAAAACATACATCAAAGAAAAAATGAAATTTATGTTGGATAAATGTAAGAGTGATGAAGTGGTAGAGTTTAGAGGAGATAAGATATATGCTCCATATTTTGGTAAAGTATATACATTCTTATATAATGCAATTCCAGTAACAGTTAGATTTGATGGTTCTGTTCAAAAATTTCCTAAATTCATTTGTGAAAAGATTAAGGAAAAAGTACATGAAGTATCAGAAAGTAATACACCAAAGGTAATTATAGAAGATAGAACTGGTCAATAGTTTATAGTTTATTTACTATAAACTTTTTTTATGTTATAATTATTATAAAGAAGGTGATTATATGACATTAGCAGAAATTACAAAAAACTCTGCAATATTTACTGATGAGAATTTTTCTGTTGAAAATATATTGAGTTTAGCTAATAGAGCAATTTCTAGAATTAATGTAGAGTGTAAAACTTTATTTCCTTTTTATACAGATACAACAAGTGAATATACTGCTATACCACCTATACATCAATTTGATATGATTAGTCCTTATTTATCTTATGGTATAAAGATGAATGATAGTGCATTGTCAGAAGCAAACATTTATCTTGATGAATTTTATAAAGCATTAAACTCTTTTAAAGATAGCATAGGTACATTAGTTGAACAGTACGAAAATGGTGATACTGAAAATGGTCTATCTGGAGAATATATAAATAGTATAGGATATGGTGGAGTATATGGTATAGACACATCAGATGCTATAAATATAGGATTTTTTGGTAGTAATGGTAATGGTGGATCATACTAGAAAGTAGGTGAATTAGATGGGAAAATACCAAACATATAGAGGTAATTCTGAGAATAAATTATTTTATCTTATAGATCAACTAGTCGGTGGTATTAACACCGATTTTAGTGATGATAGTAGTCCAGATAATGAATTTAAATCTATAGTAAATTTTACTATGGATAAAAGAGGTTCTCTATATAAAAGAATGGGATTTGGTAAACTTACTGCTGTTTCACAAATTTTTGCTAAATTTCATGAGACTCCAGAAGTTAAAAATAAAACAGAAGCAAATCCTAATCCAGAAGATTACAATGATAATATAGTTTATATTAAGATGCTACAAAATGATAATAACTGTTTTAGAAACTTATCAGCATTTACTGGAGAAAAAGCATATAGGAAATATCAAGAACTATATGGTAATCAAAATAATAAATTTAAAATATTAATAATAACTACAAATAAAGAATCAAATAAATCTAAATATTGGTTGTATACTTGTACATTACCACCACTAGAATATGATGAGCATGGAGATTCAACTGAGACTGAAACAATAGATTTAGATGAGGATGTACAAGAATTACCAGTTATATTTAAATGGGATAGAAATTTAACTAATATAGAAACAATAGAATTTTTTGATAAAATATATTTTACTAATAATAATAGTGGTATCGTTTGTTTTGATAGAAATAGTGATACTTTTAGTTATTATGGTTTTACTATAGGAGAATCTCCTAACATTCAGCCTAATAATGCATATAAACCTAGTCCAATGGAAATCAGAAAAATAGGTTTTAATGTTTTGGGTGATAATCCTTTAACTTGGGTAGATTATCAAGGTCTAACTACAGATAGTATTCAAGGTATTTATTTAACAACTATTGATGATAAACCTA
>JAILLM010000039.1 GCA_024693165.1 Bacilli bacterium
CATAAAATCACCATAAGTGAATTATAACACATTTATACTAAATTTATCATTAACAACATCTATTAATAGATTATCTCCCTCTTTAATAGTTGAATTAAGTAAATTCTCAGCAAGTAATGTTTCAATATTCTTAGTTATGAATCTTTTTATTGGTCTTGCACCAAACTCTTTAGTATAAGCTTTATCAACAACATAATTCTTAGCTTCTTCACTTAATTTAATAGTTATATGTGTATTGCTTAAATGTGCATTAACATCTTCAATAAGTCTATCTAATACATCATAAATGACACTCTTAGATAAAGCATTAAATATAACTATTTCATCAATTCTATTAATTAATTCTGGTCTAAACTTAGATTTTAAAATATTCATTACTAATTCATCTCTATTATCTTGAGTACTTTCTAAGATAATATCGCTGCCTAAATTAGAAGTCATAATTATAATAGTATTCTTAAAGTCTACAGTTCTACCTTGACCATCAGTAATACGACCATCATCAAGTATTTGAAGTAATATATTAAATACATCACTATGTGCTTTTTCAATTTCATCAAATAAAACTATAGAGTAAGGATTTCTTCTTACTGCTTCAGTTAATTCTCCACCTTGATCATAACCAACATATCCAGGAGGAGCTCCAATTAATCTAGATACATTGAAAGATTCCATATATTCAGAACAATCGATTCTAATCATATGTTTGTCACTATCAAATAACTCATTTGCAAGTGATTTTGCAATTTCAGTCTTACCTACACCAGTAGGTCCCATAAATATAAATGAACCAATTGGTCTATTAGGATCTTTAATACCACTTCTTGCTCTTATAATTGCATCTCCAACAAGTTCAATAGCTTCATCTTGACCCTTAACTCTTTTTCTTAAGTTATTTTTTAAACTTAATAGTTTTTCCTTTTCTCCACCTACAAGTTTAGAAACAGGAACATTAGTCCAACGAGAAACAATCTCAGCAATGTTATCTTCATCAACCATATCACTTAATACTTGATTATGCATTGAAAGCTTTAATTGAGAAAGCTCAGCTTCAAGTGCAGGAATCTCACCATGTTTAAGTCTAGCAGCTTTATCAAAATCATAATGATCTTCAGCATCAACAAGTTCAAACTTTAATTTTTCAATTTTCTTTTTCTTTTCATTAATCAAATCTTTAAGTTTCTTTTCTTCATTCCAAGTTTTTAACATTTCTTGTTGACGTGCCTTAAGATCAGCCATTATTCTTTGAATTTCTTCAACTCTATTCTTAGACATTTCATCTTTTTCACGTTTTAATGCAGCATATTCAATTTCAAGAGTCATTATTTCTCTATTAATTCTATCTAACTCAACAGGAACAGAGTTCATTTGCATCTTAATAGTAGCACAAGCTTCATCTACTAAATCAATTGCTTTATCTGGTAAGAATCTATCAGTAATATATCTATCTGATAAGTTAACAGCTGATACAAGTGCTGAATCTTTAATAGTAACTCCATGATATAGTTCAAATCTTTCTTTTAATCCTCTTAAAATAGTAAGAGTATCTAAAGTAGTTGGTTCATGAACAATAATCTTTTGAAGTCTTCTTTCTAGTGCACCATCTTTTTCAATGAATTCTCTATATTCATTTAATGTAGTTGCACCAATTAACTTAATTTCACCACGAGCAAGCATTGGCTTTAACATATTACCAACATTCATTGCTTGGTTAGAACCAGCACCAACAATCATATGGATTTCATCAATAAACATAATGATATCTCCATCGCTATCAGCTACTTCTTTTAATACCGCTTTAAACCTTTCTTCAAATTCACCTTGATATTTAGCACCCGCTACTAATGCTGAAAGATCTAACTCAAATATTTTCTTACCCTTTAAATCATCAGGAACATCTCCCCTAACAATTCTACCAGCAAGTCCTTCAACAATTGCAGTCTTACCAACACCAGGGTCTCCGATTAAAACTGGATTGTTCTTAGTTTTACGAGAAAGAATTCTAATAAGATTTCTTATCTCTTCATCTCTACCAATAACTGGATCCATTTTATTATCTAACCACATTTGTGTTAAATCTTTACCATATTTTTCTAATGCTTTGCTTTTATCTTCAAAGTTCATAATATACCTCCTTAAATAAAACTAGTGTCTAGCACTAGTTTTTTTAATTAATTGATATTGATATATTTTTTAGATTCTTTTTCTTTTTCTTCTTTTGGAACTACGATTGATAAAGTACCATTTCTAAATTCAGCGTTTACTCTATCTTCATCAATATTTCCTACATAGAATTTTCTTTCACAAGATTCGTGGAAACTTCTTTCTCTTCTGATATATTTCTTGTCTTTATCTTCTTCTTTAGTTTCTTCATGTTTTTCACAAGCTACTGTGATATAACCATCTTCAAAAGAAATTTTTACATCATCTTTTTTGAATCCAGGAATATCCATTTCAATGTGATAGTTATTATTCTTTTCATAAATATCACATTTCATTAAACTGTTAAATCCTTTCTTAGTATCAAAATCATCTAAAAAATCATCAAAAAATATTTTGCTAGGTAACATATACCGTGCACTTCCTTTCTTTACAATTCAGTTATAACTCTAAAATTAGCACTTGTCAACATAGAGTGCTAATAAATTTGTAAATAAAAAGAAAAATTACTTTTTAATAATTTTTCTCTTAGTTTGCATACATCTTGCACTATTAATTAATTCATCTTGATTCTTAGGAGTATTGCTATAAATAATCTCTATTTTATCTCTAGACTCTAATGGATAATTAATTGGTGAGAATCTTCCATTAACAAGTGCATAATCTATTAGACATGCAGTTTCAGGATTAATATTAAATGCATAATCAACTGGTGTTGATCCTTCAGGTAATTCAAGATTCATTCCATTAATACCTTCAAGATAAATCATTCTAGTTAAAATATCACTTCTAACTATTTTATTATATTCTTCAATTGGAATATGTTCATTTCTAAGTTCAACAAGTGTCTTATAAAAATTCATTTGTCTAACTTCATCTTGTATAATTTCATTAGCTTTCTTACCCTTTTTACCTTTATGATCAAAGTAAGCAGTAACACCATAAGCATTAATATTATACATCTCAGGTGTTTTAAATTGTAATTGTAAGAATCCTGATTCTGGTAAATAAATACTAGTATGTAATCCCATATATCTATTATCTTTAGGATTAACAATATAATCTTTATCTTTTGTTATTAACGTCTTATACATCTCAGCTACTCTATCTCTTGCATCATAACAAATATCATTTGTTGGAAGTAATATTTTTAATGCAAGCATATCATGAATTCTACTTAAATCTTTATATTTATCATACTTTCTATATATACCAAATAAATTCTTTCTCTTATATAAAATACTATTTTCTACATTTACTTCATTAAGCATCATAGAAATTTCTAATATTATTTGATCAATTTGATCCTTTTGTTTACTTTCATAATCATTAACCATATTTAAGAATTCATTATAATTATTATTATATAAATATTTAAAAGCTAAATCTTCGAGTTCAGTCTT
>JAILLM010000016.1 GCA_024693165.1 Bacilli bacterium
AAAAGAATAGTAAGTACTAATGACTTATTTAAATTAAATGTTAATAGTAGTGTTGATAATCCAACTGTACAAGTTTCTTTATATAAAAAGAAAGAAAGAAATGGTGTTAATCAAGAATATACAAAAGTTGATTTAAGTGACTATATTAATGAATCTATTGATAGTTTAAATAAAGGCGAAACTCTAGTATCGTTTAAAGATGGAGTAGAAAAGAACTCTTATATGTTTAAATTTGAACTATATGATGGCGAAACATTAATAGGTGAAAATGGTATAAAGGTAGTAGTAAGGTAAGTAATATGAAGAAGAGATTATTTATAATAGCAATTATGTTTATGTTAATCGGTGTAACGGGTATTACTTACTCCCTTTATACTAATATGGTTAAAAAAGAAGTTCCTATTTCACTTGCATCCTTTAGTGTTGGTGTTGAAAGAAAAGAAACACTTGATATTGATCTAAGCAATTTAGAACCAGGTAGTGTTAAACGTTATGACTTTTCTGTTCTTAATAATACAAATGAGACTATGAGTGATGTTTCTATTTTATATAATATAGTACTTAAAACCGGTGGCTATATGCCTTTAGATATTAAGCTATATGATAGTAGTAATAACTTATTGTTTGATTCAACAAATGGAATAAGAACAGAAGAAAATGAACTTCTATTAAAAACGAATGATATTGTAATGCCATATTCGAAAAGTACTAAAAATGATTATAGTTTAGAAGTATCTTTCCCTCTAGAATATAGTGGAGAAGAATATTCTGGATTAGTTGATTATATAAATTTAACAATCGAAGCTAGTCAAAAAATAGAATAAGGGGGATCTATGAAAAGAAAAATAATAGTTTTAATTGTTTTACTTGCAATAGTGTCTCTATTTTCTATTGGTAAAACATTATCAAAATATATAAATACAACAAAATGGGATTATTCATATAATTCAAAAGATTTCTATTTCACAAGTGATTATTTAAGCGAAGAAGGGAAAACTCTTTATTATAATTCTTGGGATGGAAATGATATCACGTTTAATATTAGTAATGCTCTTAATAAAGATACATTTACAAATGAAGATATTAGTTATGAAGTGAGCTGTATATCAAGTGATACTACTTGTATGATAAATGATAAAAGTAGTCTAACTTCTACGTTAACGGGTAACACTTACTCAAAAGAAGAACTAATATTATCTCTTGGTGATTTTGAGAGAAGTGCAAATGTAACTGTTATAGCAAGAAGTATTAAACCATATAAAAAGACTTTACAAGTTACATTTGAAATAAGTAAAGAAATATTAGTAAATGATATTGAATATGAATTAAAGACATATGATCATTCATCAAAACTTCTTATAAATAACAATAGTGATACTGATAAATGCATTAATATTAGTATTCTAAAAGATAATATAAGAGTCTCAAAAAATGATGATATGAAGAACATTAAAACTAATAATAATGATGTTATTAATTCGTTTGATATAGTCTTGAATTCTAATGAAGATAAGACTGTTGATATATATGGAAATGACATTACAGGGGAGGACGTAGTAGTCAGTTCATGTGATTAACTATTGCATGTTAAAAATAACTATGATAATATTATTATCGTAGTGTAAGTATAGACAAGGTGGTAAATATGAAGGCATTAAAAACAATAAAAAATATACTTATAGGAATTTTTGGAACTTGTTTTTATTTATTCGCATTAATAATGACAGTTCTATTACTAAATTTTAATAAATTTGGTGTAACAGAATTTGGAGACAAATCGCTTATAATTCTTGAACAAGAAATCTCAAATGAAAATTATAAAAAAGGTGATTTAATTATTGTTCAAAAAACAAGATATGACATGATCAATAAAGGTGATGAAATATTCACTTACTCTGTAAATTCTAAAGGTGTTGCAACTGTAGAAATCGGAAAAGTCGGAGAAAAATACGATAAAGAAAAAGCAGTTTCATTTGAAAATGGTGCATCATTCTCTGAAGAATTTATAATTGGTAAAGCTACTAAAACATATAATGGTTACGGAACAATTCTTTCTGTAATTGAATCTAAATGGGGATTCTTATTTATAGTATTAGTTCCAGGATTTATAATTTTCTTATATGAAATTTATGCGTTGATTATTGAAATTAAATATGGTGAAGATGAAGAAAAAGAGGATTCTAAAAAATAGAATTCTTTTTTTATTTATGTGGCTTAATTGTGTTGTAAAAGACATGCTCTTATGCTATATTTATTATAGAACAACATAGGATAAGATTGGATGTTTTTATATGAGTACAACTATAAGAAAAACTTGCAATATTTTTTTAGATTTTTTAATAATTTTATTAGGAATAATAATTCTTATTAATGTATATTCTTATATACAAATTAAGATCTTGAATAAAAATTATTCCTCTTTTTTTGGCTATTCAGTTTTTGAAGTACAAACAGGAAGTATGAAACCTGCGATAAGTCCAAGTGATGTAATAATTGTTAAAAGTGATAAGAATCCCAACGTAAATGATATTATTACTTATAAGAAAAATGATGATTTTATTACTCATAGAGTTGTTGAAAAATCAGGCAATAATTATATTACTAAAGGTGATGCCAATAACACTCGTGATAGTGCAATCACAAACGAAGATATAATCGGAAAAGTAGTACATATATTACCAAGATTTGGAATAATTAGAAAAACAATCTTAAATCCTATTGTTATATTAACTTTAATAATTACTACTGTTGTTGTTCATTTCTTATTCAATAGAAAAAAGAAAAGTAAATTCTCTATTGATAAAGATGAACTAAAGGAATCTACACCTATGGAAGTAGATGCTTCTTTAATTGATGAAGAGGAGATAATTGACGAAGAAGAAACTCCTGAAGAAGATACATCTGAAGAAGAAACCAAAGATGAAGAAACAGAAGATTATACTCAAGAACTTATTGAAGAATCTAATGATTTAAATAATGAAATTCAAAGTGAAGAAGACTTAGAAAAAACTATCGTGTTTAGAAAAATAACAGTAGATGCAGATGACTTAAATCCTCCAGCTCCAGTTGTCGAAGAAGAAGAGGAAGAAGAATCTACTGAAGAAGTAGTTGAAGAACTTGAAAACGAAGACGAAGAAAAGAATACAGAAGTTAAACTAAATTATTTAAATAAACGTAAAAAGAAATTTAATAATATTTTAGAAAAGATCATGTATTTCAAAGAAGAAGAAATATCAGAACTTGCTAATATTATTTATCCATCTAAATTTAAGAAAGTAAATGAAGCATCTATTAAAGAAAAACTATTAAAGATTTATATAGATGGTAAATATTATAATTTAGTTGGTAATGTTGATGCTCATTATAATGGCAAAAACATGAATTCTAAACTTGGAAAAATAATTACAAGTGAAAGTGAAAAACTTGTTAAGTCTTATAAAGGAAATGATAAATTATATTTTGCTAAAGTAGAATTAATAGCTAATATGTTTATAACTATTTTATATCTTGAAAATATATTTGTAAGTGATCTTGAACTAGATGAAAAAGTCTCAAAATATAAAGCAACAATTAATAAATACTTAAAAGGTTATTATGAAAATGATAAAGAATTAACTGATGCTGTTAAGAAGTTAATTGTTTGTGAAAGAACTTATAGAAGTGCTTCTAATAAATTAATAGATTCACTTAAAACAAATACTTTTGAACTTGAATTTAATGAACTTACTACTAAGAAAAATATTTATGCTTTAAAACTTAATCATAATATTAATTTTAGTAGACTTTATAGCGAATATATAATTGATAAAACTTATGATGAAGGAATTGTCGCTGAAGATAAAATACTTGTAACAATTAATATATTACTTGGAAGAATTGCTACTGATATATTAACTTGTAATACTAATAATTTATATCTTTTATATATGCCTGAAAGTTTATACGAAAAGAGTAACAAATTAATAAAAGTTAAAAGTATGCTTAGCGATGAAATGGTAAGAAATAGAGTAATACTTGTTAATAAGAATGAAGCTATTTCTAATAATAAAAAAGTTATTAAACAAATGAAAAAAAAAGGATTTAGATTTGGTTTATTAGTAAATGAAGATGATAAAAAAACAATTGATAAAACAAGTATTTCACTAATTGATTATGTATTTGTAGATAAAAAACTTGATAAAAAATTAAAAGTATCAAGCGTATTAAAAAATAATTCAGAAATTAATGCTATAAAAGAAAATATTAATGATTTAATTGATGTTTCAGGGGGTGTAAATTAATGAACACATTTTTTAGATTTTATTATGAATTTATTTCCATATTTTTTGAAGGTGTTGGAGATATAGTAAAAGGATTTAAAGATGGAATAAGTCAAATTGCTAGTTTCAATGATTATTCTAAAATAATTAATTCATATAAAGGAAGTTTTAATACAGGTGAATGGATATTCGTATGGATTTCTGTGCTTGTATTAGTACTTCTTATTGGATTAGTATTATTCTTAATATTCCGTAAGATTAAAAATAAAGTTACTAGAAATTATAATTCAATGAATAAAGAAGAACTTGTTGAAGAAATTTCTAACTTAAATGATAAAGTAGCTAAACTTATGAAGGAAAGAGAAGAACTAATGGCTATGAAAGTTAGTCAATTAGGAATTAATCCTGATGATAAGAAGAAAGGTACTAAGGGTGAAGATGAAGAAGAGGAAAGCGAAGATGGACCAAAAGATATTCGTTTCCCTAAACTTACAGCTCTTGATAAGAAGTATGCTAACTTCGTTCCTAAGAAGTATGATAATAATTATACTTTAAATGAACTTATCGAAGACTTTAGATGTTTTGCAGCTTCTCAATTAAAGTTATATTATGATCCAATTATTTTAAGACCATTCTTTGCAGGTCTTGCTTGTGGTAAGTTAATAATCTTACAAGGTATCTCTGGTACAGGTAAAACATCCCTTGCATATGCTTGGGGTAAGTTTGTTAAACAAGATTCATGTGTTTCTTCAGTAGAACCATCATGGAGAGATAAATCAGACTTCCTTGGATACGTTAATGAATTTACTAAAAAGTTTAATGAAACAAAAGCGTTAGGTGAAATTTATGTATCAGGTTTTGATGATGATGTTCATACAATTATCCTAGATGAAATGAACTTAGCGCGTGTTGAATATTACTTTGCTGACTTATTATCAATACTTGAAATGCCAGATAGAGATGAATGGCTTGTTGATATTGTTCCATCAGCTTGGCCAAATGACCCTAAAAAACTAGTAAATGGTAAACTTAGACTACCTGGAAACCTTTGGTACATTGGTACAATCAATAACGATGAATCAACATTCATGGTTACTGATAAGGTATATGACCGTGCTATGCCAATCGATATTAATATTAAGGTAGATCCTTTCAAATGTAGAGAACAAGAAGCAATTGATATTAATGCAAGTTACTTAGAATCTTTATTCGATGAAGCAAAAGAAAAATATCCTTTATCTGATAAAGGTTTAAAACAAGTTAAAGAACTTGATGATTACATTATTAAACATTTCAGAATTGCTTTTGGTAATCGTATTATGAAACAATTAAATGTTTTCACAGCTGTATATGTAGCTACAGGTGGAAAAGAAGTTGAAGCAATCGATTATTTCGTTGCTAAGAAGATATTAAGAAAATTTGATCAATTAAGTGTTTCTTTCTTAAGAGATGAAATTGATCCGTTTATATCTTATTTAAATAAAAACTATGGTAAAGGTACAATGAAAGAATGTATTGAATACCTAGAAAATACTAAGAAAAACTTATAGAAAGTGAGTGATTTAAATGGGTAAGAAAAAGACTATTGCAATTGATTCTTCTCTTGTAAAAAGAAAAGAGTCATTTGTTAAAAATACAACATCTGAAATGTATTACACAATGAATAACTCTTGCGATGCTCTTAACTTCGAATGGTTAGATAAAATCGAAGAAGCTTGCCCATTTATTGATCAAATCGTAAGACATCCAAAATTAACACTTATTAAAGAAGAAGTAGTCTCAACTATCGAAAGAGCGAAGAAGATTACATCTGAAAGTGTTAAAGATTTAGCTAAACATTCAAATTATATTAATGATATGGATGAAGAAACAGGAGATATAAGACCTTCTAAAATATTAGAGATTAGAAATGAAGAGACATTTAATATCTATGAAAATAGATTCCTTTATACTTTTATTCATGATTTACAAAGATTTATTTTCGAAAGAGAAGATGAACTTAATAATATTATATTAGGTAATAATAAATCTCTAGAATATAAAGCAGATTCTTTAGAAGATGGAGAAAAAATAAGTATTGAACTTAAGATTACTTCAGAACAAAAAGAAAATAGTAATAAAGATAGTAGTTTAGAAAATCTTATT
>JAILLM010000090.1 GCA_024693165.1 Bacilli bacterium
CTCACATTTAATTGGACCTAATCAAAAGTTCAATTCTGTAATTGAAGCAGAAAATCATTTAAAGAAAATAATTAGAGTAGCTGAGTCTGCTGGTAAGTTAGTTGTAGCCACAGGGGACGTACATAACCTAAAGAAAGAAGATTTAATCTATAGAGAAATCATAATTAATCAAAAATTCAATGGTAAGTTACACCCATTAAATAGACAAGGTATTAGTGTACCTAACATGTATTTAAAAACAACTCAAGAAATGTTAGATGAATTTAACTTTATCGATGAAGAAACAAGAAATAAAATAGTTATTGAAAATACAAATAAAATAGCAGAACAAATCGAAGAAATCGAAGTTATTATAGATACTGGTGGTATACCATTTGCACCTAAGATTGAAAACTCCAAAGAAGATTTAACTAAGATGGTATATGATAAAGCTAGAGAATGGTATGGTGATGTATTACCACATCATATGGAAGAAAGAATAGCACTAGAACTATACGGACAACCATTAATTGATGCTGTAACTACAAACTATCCAGATAATGAAGATGAAAGATTTGCTCATCTACATGAAGTGGTATTAAAAGGACCAGATGAAGTTCAAAATGAAATTTATTTAAGTTTAAAGAAGAGTAATGAAGAAAACTTATCTGATGAAGAACTAAAAGAACAAGCTAAAGGTAAGATGACTGCAATCATTGGTGCTAACTTTGACGTTATTTACTTAATCGCTCAAAAGCTAGTTAAACACTCTAATGATGAAGGATTCTTAGTAGGATCCAGAGGTTCAGTTGGTTCATCATTTGTTGCTAACCTAATGGGTATAACAGAAGTTAACTCACTAGCACCTCACTATAGATGTCCTAAGTGTAAACTATCTTTATTTAATAATGAAGATGGTGAACCTTATGGTAATGAATATAAATGTGGATTTGACCTTCCTGATAAGAAGTGCCCAGAATGCGGAACACCAATGCATAAAGATGGTCATGATATTCCATTCCAAACATTCTTAGGATTTAACGCCGATAAGGTTCCAGATATCGACCTTAACTTTAGTGATTTAAATCAAGCAAGTGCACACGAATATACAAAAGTATTATTCGGTGTTGATAATGTATATAGAGCAGGTACAGTTGGTACAGTAGCCGATAAGACTGCTTACGGTTATGTACAAGGTTACCTAGAAAATAAAAATATAACAAAACGTAGTGTTGAAATAGAACGTTTAGCTAAAGGATGTACTGGTGTTAAACGTACAACAGGACAACACCCAGGTGGTATCGTTGTTATTCCAGGATACATGGATGTATTTGATTTTACACCATTCCAATTCCCAGCTGAAGATCCAACTTCAGTATGGAGAACAACACACTTTGATTACCACGCTATCGACCAAGACGTATTAAAACTAGATATCTTAGGTCATACAGATCCAACACAACTTAGAATGATTCAAGAATTAACTGGTGATAACATTACTGAAGTACCTTTAGATGATAAAGATACAATGTCTATTTTTACATCAACTAAAGCACTAGGTGTAACTAATGAACAAATAATGTGTGATACCGGAACACTTGGAGTTCCAGAATTTGGTACACCATTTACTATCCAATTAGTTAAAGATACTAAACCAACAACTTTTGCCGAACTTGTTAAAATTTCAGGTTTAGCACATGGTACAGACGTATGGTTAGGTAATGCTCAAGAATTAATTCAAAAGAACGTTGTTCCATTTGCTAAAGTAATCGGATGTCGTGACGATATCATGGTTGAACTTATGTACGGTGGTTTACCACCATTCAAAGCATTTAAAATCATGGAGTTTGTTCGTAAAGGAAAAGCATCTAAAGATCCAGCTGCTTGGGCAGACTTTAAAAAACTTATGGAAGAATATAAAATACCAGAGTGGTTCATTAATTCATGTGCTAAAATCAAGTACATGTTCCCTAAGGCACATGCTGCAGCATACGTTACATCAGCCTTCAGAATTGCTTGGTATAAAGTTCATAAACCTGCAATATATTACACAACATATTTCTCAACAAGATTTGATGATTTTGATTTAGAAATTATGGTTGGTGGATATGATACAATCAAAAAGAAAATGATAGAAATCATTAATAAAGGTTATGATGCAACTAAAAAAGAAGGAGACTTACTTGAAACATTAAAACTATCTTTAGAAGCAACAGCAAGAGGTTTCAAATTTGGTCTTATTGATTTAGAAAAATCTGATGCTAAAAACTTTGTTTTAGATGATGATGGTAAAACTCTAATATGTCCATTTAGAGTATTAGATGGACTTGGAGTCGAAGTTTCAAAACAAATTATTGAAGCAAGAAAAGAACGTCCATTCATTTCAATGGAAGACTTACAACAAAGAGGTAAAGTTTCTCAAACAGTAGTTGCTAAATTAAGAGAACTACATGTTTTAGATGGACTACCTGAAACATCACAATTAAGTTTATTTTAAGGTGGGGTAGATTATGAAATTTAAAGAAGCAAAAAAATATTACGAAACAAAAATTAAAGAATTAAGAATGTCTAGATTATATTTAGACGTATTAGATAAATA
>JAILLM010000119.1 GCA_024693165.1 Bacilli bacterium
GAAAGAATGCTGGAGTTGAGTTAGTCTTTAATTGTTATATCTTCAATATATCTATTATTTTTTCCTTTTGTAAGGTATATAGATAAAGAACGTTCAAAGAAATCCCAATTTTGGAATGTAAATGTAGCTATATAATTACATTCTAAAATTCTATTGTTTTTAATTCTTATTGTATTCTCTTCAAATTCTTTGCCTGATACTATTCCATTATTATTGTTTGTATTTGCTCTTTTAATAATCATCATATATGAATCATAATATGATTTACGATAATATAGAATGGGATAATAAGATATTATAGATATACAAACAAATAAAATAGTAATTTTTTTATTTATAGTTTTAGTAGAAAATTTTATCCATATTCTAAGGATAAATATTAATATAAATACATTAATTGCTGTTAACTGATGTCTGCCATTATATGCTATAAATAATGCAAAAAGAGTATTGATAATGATAGGACAAAGAATTATAAAGTTCTCTTTAAATATTTCAGTTAATACTTTCTTTTTATAAATAAATATAATGGATAAAATAAATAAATATGATAATGGTGAAGAAAGGATTCCTAAAATAGAATGTGGGTGGAAACCTAATCCTCCTATATCGTCAAATCTTCGAAAATTTGCAGGTGTAAACATACATATGGCATTGCCTATTAAATAACACAAGAATATAAATAGAATTTTTTTATTTATATTTTTTTTATTCAAAATCACTAGCAAAATAAAGGTACCAGATATTCCTATAGAAAAACTTTCCTGTAAAGAACCTGCTATTATTGCATATCCAGATAATGGTAATAATAATTTGTTATTAATATGATTCTTCGATATTATATTTTCAATAATATAAATAAAAATAAGTGTACCTACACATGACCATAAATAATCAATACTACATGTAACATTACCCATAAAAGTCATACCTTTATGTGGTATTAATAACCATATTGATGATAATATTAATAATAAGTTTATTATATTTTTATCCTCTTTACTTAATAATATTATCAAAATTGTAAAAATACCAAAAACAATAGAATTAAGAAACACAAATTGTGACATCGTTTTTGTGCCACATATATATTGAACAGTAGTATGTATAATAAATCGACCATTAGTTTTAAAATAGTCTATTGATTGTGATTTTATAGCATCTTTAAATGAATTAATAGGTTTTCTTAAAACATCATCATCTGCAACAGACTGATAGTTAAAAGCATTCTCATTTACAATAAAAGCATAAGTCCAGTCATCTATAGAAAAAATAGCATATCTATTTTGAATATAGAAAGCAATAAAAAAAATACTTAATATAGTGGAATAGAAAATTTTATTCTTCATATTTTTTATTAAAAGTAAAAAATCTTTGACCTAAATAGTTAAGTATTACAAATATACACATTCCAAGCATCATTGACACATTATCTTGAATTGAAATGCTAGAATTTGAAAGCAAGTAATGCATTATAGGTTTAGCTATACCATAAGCCAGAAGATAACAAGTTAAAATGTTTATAGTAAACCTTATAAGAGAAAACCATTCTTTCTTTCTATATTCAAAGGTAAAATATTTATTAAGGAAATAACTACATATACTACCGAAAAAGTAATTAGATGCCGTGGAAATCCAGTAATTCAGGTGGAACACATTATAGAATACAAACATTATTGTTGTACCTACAATGGTGTTGACAATGCCAACCATGATGAACTTCATGAATTTCTTGTCGGTGAATAGTTCTATTTTACTTTTTAACGACATCTATATTCTTATGATCTACTATCCAAACGCAGTCTGTGTTTCCATTAAGAAGCATCTGTTTAGCCATCTTTTTAGCTTCATTTATTGCATTAGGAGTTCGTGTTATAGTGGTATCTTGTATTTCTTCAGGCCATTGATAGTTTGTTTCATATAGAGCTGCTAATCCCCATCCGAAAGCTTCATTAGGAATAACACAGAATGATGAAAGTTTAGGATAATCATCTTCTATAATAATGACATTTACTTTTTTTATTGGAGAACCTGTTTTCTGAATAGCTTCGATAGCCATATTCTTACCTACTAATCCTGATTTTACAGATTCGTCAATAAGA
>JAILLM010000133.1 GCA_024693165.1 Bacilli bacterium
TGCATCTCGTGAAGCAATTAGGGCAATTGCTAAAATTAATATTGAATTTACTAATGATAAAAATCATATTCCTAAATTTAAATGTAATGGTGATTCATTTGATTATTTAAAAGAGTTATCATTTAAAGGTTTAAGTAAAAGATTAAATAATAACATTACAAAAGAATATGAAGACAGACTAAATTATGAGTTAAATATAATTAATAAAATGGGTTATGTAGATTATTTCTTAATTGTTTTTGATTATGTTAGATATGCACTTAAAAATAAGATCTTTGTTGGATGTGGAAGAGGATCTGCTGTTGGTTCTTTAGTTTCATATTCATTAGGTATTTCTTGGATTGATCCAATTAAGTATAATTTAATTTTTGAAAGATTCTTAAATCCTGAAAGAGTTACTATGCCTGATATCGATGTAGACTTTGAGGATGAAAGAAGAGATGAAGTAATTAATTATGTTAAAGAAACTTATGGTATGGATAGAGTTTCTAACATTATTGCTTATGGTACTTTTACAGCAAAAGATGTTATTAGAACTGTTGCTAAACTTAATAATGTTGATGATGGTGCGATTGAATCTATTACTAAAGTTTTAGATTCAAGATTAAGTTTAAAGAGTAACTTAGAAATCCCAGAGGTAGCAAATATTATTAGAAGAAATTCTTCTTTAAGAAAAGTATATGAAGAAGCAAAATTCTTAGAAGGAATTAAATCTAGAATTACTGTACATGCTGCTGGTATTGTTATAAGTGATGATGATTTAACTAATAATATTCCGGTAGTTAAAAATGGAGATGTATATCTTTCTGGATATCAAAAAGATGAATTAGAATCTTTAGGTATTTTAAAAATGGACTTCTTAAGTGTTACTGATTTAACTATTATTAGAAAAGTAAATGAACTTGTTAAAAAGCATGAAAATCTTAACATAGATTTAAATTATTTAGATTTAAATGATGAGAAAACTTATGCATTGATTAGTAATGGAGATACAAGTGGAATATTTCAATTAAAGACTCCAATGATGATTAATTATTTAAGAAAAGCTAAAGTAAAAGAATTTAGAGATTTAGTTATGGCTCTTGCAATTAATAGACCAGGTCCATTAACCCAAATTCCTTTATATTTAGATAGAAAAAATAATGGTAAAAAAATTGAATATATTATTGATGATTTAAAACCGATACTTGAAGAAACTTACGGTATTATGATTTACCAAGAACAAGTAATGGAAGTCTTTAGAAAGTTAGCTAATTATTCATTTAGTGAAGCTGATTTAATTAGAAGAGCTATTAGTAAAAAGAAAATGGATATTATTAGTAATGAAAAAACTAGATTTATTGATAATGCTATTAAGAATGGATATGATAAGAAAAGCGTTGAAAAAGTTTATGATATGATTGTAGATTTTGCTGATTATGGATTTAATAAATCACATTCAGTAGCATACTCTTATATCGCATATCAAATGGCTTATTTAAAAGCTAATTATCCATTATATTTTTATTTAGTTTCATTAAGTTATGGTGTTAAAAGTAGTGCAATTATTAATGAAGCTAAAACTAAAGGAATTGAATTTTTAAAACCAGATATTAATATTTCAAGTAATGATTATGTTATTGATGATGGAAAAATAATTCTTCCATTTAAATCTATTAAAGGTATTACTGAAAATATTTGTAAGATCATTATAGATGCTAGGGAAGATAAACCATTTAAAGATATATATGATTTTATTGGTAGAGTTAAAGGTATTAATAAAAGAATACTTACTACTTTAATTGAAGGTGGTATATTTGATTCATTAAATGTTAATAGAGCTACTCTTATTAGAAATCTAGATTCATTAATTACATATGGTGAGTTAATTCAAACTTTATCTAGTGATTTAGTTCAAAAGCCAGAACTTATTGAAGTGGAAGAATTTGATGATAATGAACTTATTAAGAAAGAATTAGATTTATATGGATTCTTTATTAATAAACATCCTTGTTGTAAATATAATTCGGTTAAACAAATGAATATTAAAAATTATTTTAATAAATTAATTGAAATGACTGTTTTAGTTAATAAAATTAGTAAGATAAAAACTAAAACTAATACTGATATGGCATTTATTACATATGAGGATGAAACAGGAATCGGAGAAGCTATTGTTTTTTCAGATCAATTTAGATTAATAGAAAATTTAAAAGAAAAAAATATCATAAAAATTAAAGCTAGAGTTGAAAGAAGAAACGATAAGTATCAAATAATTATTCAAAATTTAGAAATTGTAGAATAACAGGTATTATACCTGTTATTTTTCTTTTTAATTACGTTGTTTTTTAGTATAATAGATAACTAATTAAGGAGGATAGTTATGAATGATTATTTAACTTATAAGAGTGCACTTGGTGAAACTCCTGATTTCTTAAAAAAGTATTTAGAATTAGATATAGTTAAAAGATTAAAAGGTATTTCACTTTTATGTGGTATGGATTATGCATCTAAATATGCTTATGATTTTAAATGTTATATTTCTAGATATGATCATTCATTAGATGTTGCTTTAATTGTATGGAATTTAACACATGATAAAAAAGCTACTTTGGCAGGACTTTTTCATGATATTTCTACACCAGTATTTTCACATGTAATTGATTATATGAATCATGATTATGTTGAACAAGAAACTACTGAAGCTAAAACTTTAGAAATATTAATGAGTTCAAATGGATTAAGAAAATGTTTAAAAGAAGATAATATTTCATTATATGAAATTGCTGATTTTAAAAAGTATTCTTTAGTTGATTTAGATAGACCAAGTTTATGTGCTGATAGATTAGATGGAACAATTTGTAGTGGTATTAATTGGACTAAATCAATTGCTGGTGAAACTTGTAAAAATATTGTTGAAGATATAATCTTAGTTAAGAATGAATCTAATCAAGATGAGATAGCTTTTAGAAGTGAAGAATGTGCTAAGAAATTCTTAGATTTAAATGATGAAGTTAATGTAATTACTCATTCAAATAACGATAATTATATGATGATGTTACTTGCTGACATTGTTAGATTATCAATTAGTTTAGAGATAGTAGATTATGAATCACTTTATTATTTAACTGAAGAAGAAGTAATTGAATGTATTGAAGATAATTTAGATTTATCTAATGATTTAAGACAAAAATGGAATCTATTTAAGAATATAAAAGATATTCCTAAGATAGAGATTCCAAAGGTTAAAAATAAAATTATAAGCCCTATAGTTGTAGATAAAAGACTTAAATAAATGTTATAATTATAGTGGTGATTAAGATGGATGATGATTCAAAACAAATATTATTATTAAAAATAGGTGTTGCTTTTTTAGTATTCCTAGCAATATTAATTTTTGTAGTAATTATTATTTCTGTTAAGAATGCAAATAAAAAGAATAGTAATATGGAAACAACTACTAGAAGAACTTTAAGCGGAGAAGTTGAAGATATAACTAGTACAAGTTGGTTTAGTGAAGAGATTACTTCAAGTAGTGAAACTACTACAACAAGTACAAGTACTACAACTGTAGCTCCTGAAACTACAACAACTACAACAAAAAAACAAAGTAGTAGTGGAGGAGGATCAAGTAGTTCTAAAAATCCATCTAGTGGCGGTGGTGGAAGTAGCAGTAGTAGCAGTCAAAGTGAAATTCCATCTCACACTTATACTGTTATTGGATCAAATGATTTTACATCTTATCATAATGCAGATAATTCTATGGAATGGAATCTATTTAATAAAATAAATTCTAATACAAATAATAAATATAAAATGACTTTAGAATTAAGAACAGCTGCAGAAAGAATAGCTCAAACTTGTTGTGAAGCGCCAGGTTCTTGTAATGAAGCATCTAAACAATTAGTTGATTCTGAATATCAATTAACTTTTAGATCGTTTATGAACGGAACTGCAACTTATACTACTAATTTCTTTTATGAAAATTTAGCTAATAATGAATTATTAAAAGGTAATTATAAATATATTGGTGTTGGTGTTATTAAAGGTACAGGTTATTTTAGTTGTGCAGCATGGATTGTTGACGGAGATTAGGGAGGTTTTATAAATGTTTGAATATATGGGGGATAGATTATCAAACGCTATCAAAAATATTAAAGGCATGGGTCGTATTACTGAAGAAAATATTGGCGATGCTATGAGAGAAATACGTATGGCTTTATTAGAAGCTGACGTTAACTATGAAGTTGTTAAAGCTTTCGTTAAAAATGTTAAAGAAAAAGCTTTAGGTTTAGATGTTGAAAAGTCACTTAAACCTGAAGAAGTATTTATAAAATTAGTTAAAGATGAATTAGTTGAATTATTAGGTGGAGAAGCTGCTCCTCTTGAAACTACTAAGAGTCCAACTATTATTATGTTAGTTGGTTTACAAGGTTCAGGTAAAACTACTGCAAGTGGAAAGATTGCTAATTTAGTAAGAAAGAAATATAAAAAGAATCCACTTTTAGTAGCTTGTGATATTTATAGACCTGCTGCTATTGATCAATTAAAAGAAGTAGGTAAAGGACTTAATATACCTGTTTATGAAGAAGGTAAAAAGAATCCTAATGAAATAATTAGAAATGCTTTAAAATATGCTAAAGAAAATAATAACAATTATATTATTATAGATACTGCAGGTAGACTTCAAATTGATGAAAAATTAATGGATGAACTTGTAGATATTGAGACTGAATTCAAACCACATGAAGTATTATTAGTAATTGATGCTATGATGGGTCAAGATGCTATTAATGTTATTAATGGATTTAATTCTAAGTTAAATTTAACTGGTGCTATTTTAACTAAGATGGATGGTAACACTAAGGGTGGTGTTGCACTTTCTGTAAGACATTTAACTAATGTTCCTATTAAGTTTGTAGGGGACTCTGAAAAGATGGATGGATTAAGTGAATTCTATCCAGAAAGAATGGCTGAAAGAATCTTAGACATGGGAGATATTCTTTCTATTGCTGAAAAAGTTGAAGGAATTTATTCTGAGGATGATGCTAAAGATTTAGCTAAGAAAATGAGAAAAGGTGAATATAACCTTGAAGATTTTTTAAATACAATGAATCAAATTAAAAAGTTAGGACCTCTAGAAAATCTTATTAAAATGATTCCTGGTGCTAGAAAGATGGGATTAAATTCTATTAATATTAATCCAAAAGATATGGCTCATATTGAAGCTATTATTCAATCAATGACACCATATGAAAGAAAACATCCTGAAGTATTAAAGATGACTCGTAAACAAAGAATTGCTAAAGGTTCTGCAAGATCTGTTGAAGAAGTAAATAGATTATTAAATCAATTTGAACAAATGAAAAAAATGATGAAAATGATGAACAATGGCAATATGAAAATGCCTTTCTAATAATTATGAAAAAGAGTAAGTATGTTATATTTGGTTTTACTATTTGTTTTATTACTTTTTTAATAATAGGCATTTTATTAAATTATGTAGATATCAATAGTAAAATCAAAGTTAAAACAATAGAAAATTTTG
>JAILLM010000140.1 GCA_024693165.1 Bacilli bacterium
TCATATAATCTTTTTAACAAATCAGAATTATCCATTGCAGATGCATAATAATTTAAGTATGGTTGTTCATTTTTATAATTTTGACCTGATAAAATATAAGGTATTGATTCAGCTGTTAACGGGTATCCAGATAATGTATCAAGTAGGTATATATGAAAATGAATTAAATTATGTTGGTGAAAATGTTTTAAAAATTGATAATGTTGAAAATTTTAATGGTAGTAATAATCTAAAATTAGATAATGGTTTATATTTAAAAAATCAAATTAAGTATATTCTTTTTAGGTATTTACCTTATTTTTTAAAAAAATATTCGAAAATTGAATATGTCGATTTTTCAAAAACAATTGAACAAAAAGAAATTGCACCTTTTTCACCAGAAAATTTAGAATTTGTTAATAGTTTAAAGACAGATACTAAAGTTGTTGATAATAAAGTATTTAAGTTCATTCATTTAATGGGTTCTCATGTTCCTTTTACTCATAACAAAGATTTGAATGAAATTAAAAATGGTAGTTATTACGATGAGGTTGAAGCATGTTTAACTATTACTAAAATGTATATAGATTATTTAAAAGAAAATAATGTGTATAATAATTCAAGAATTATTATTATGGCTGATCATGGATATTGTTGGAAAAATGATGATACGTGTATAAGAAAAGAGAATGGATTTACTCTTGATTCTTTTGGAAGACAAAATCCTATTTTGTTAGTTAAAGGTATTAAAGAGAATCATAAAAAAATGCAAGTTTCTAATGTACCTGTTTCATATGACGATTTAATGGATGTATATATGGATTTATTAGATAATAAAAGCAGTAAAGAATTATTAAAAGATATTCCAAAGAAAAGAACAAGAAAAACAATGATGTATGTTTGGTTACATGAAAATCATATGTATGAATATGAAACTGATGGTAAAGCATGGGAAAATGATAAATTTATTTATACTAATAATGAATACATAAGAAAGTAGTGATTACATGATAAAAATACTTGGTGATATAATGCTATTTTGTTATAAAATACTTAACAATTATGGTTTAGCAATAATATTATTTACTTTAATAAGTAAAATTGTATTATTACCAGTATCTATTTGGGTACAAAAGAATTCTATTAAGATGGTTAAGATGCAACCAGATATTAATAAAATTAATATTAAATATTTTGGTGATAAAGATTCTATTGCTGATGAAACATCTAAACTTTATAAAAAGGAAAAATATAATGCACTTGCATCTTTAATCCCATTATTTATACAAATAGTATTACTTATGGGACTTGTGGAAGTAATTAATCATCCACTTGATTATATAGTTAATGTTAATAGTAATGAAACTAAACAAATGATTACTATTATGGAAACTAATCATCCTGAAGTAGATAAAGAATCATCTTCAAAACAATTAGTAATAGTTGAAGATATAAAAGATAATAAAGATTATTATAATGAAATTATTAACGAAGATAAATTAAAAAATATAAAAGATATGAAACTAAGTTTCTTAGGAATGGATTTATCTTGGGTTGCTATACAAAGAAAAGGTATTGCATGGTTAATTCCATTAATTGCGGGATTAAGTGCATTAATATTATGTATTGGTCAAAATATGATGAACGTTCTTCAAAAGGAACAAACTAAAAGTAATCAAATAGGTATGCTTAGTTTATCTGTTGGTTTATCTTTATATTTAGGTGTATTTGTACCAGCAGGTGTAGCTCTTTATTGGACAGCCTCTAACTTACTTGCTATCATGCAACAATGGCTTTTAAATGTATTTATTAATCCAAAAGATTATGTAGATTATGAAGAATTAGAAAGTACTTCTAAGGAATTAAATGATATGATTAATTCCACTAAAATAAAAAGAACAAAGGAAGAAAAGAAAAAAGAAAAAGAAGACTATAAAAAATTCTTTAGTATTGTTAATAAACATTTAGTTTTTTATTCTGAATCTAATGGTTTTTATAAATACTTTAAAGGTATTATTGAATATATTCTTGATAATACTAATATTACAATTCATTATGTAACTAGCGATTATAAAGATAATATTTTTAAACTAGAAAAAGAATATGATAATTTAAAAGCTTATTATATAGGTGATAGAAAATTAATTACATTAATGATGAAGATGGATGCTGATGTAGTCGTTATGACCATGCCGGATTTAGAAACATTCCATATTAAGAGAAGTTATGTTAGAAAAGATATTGAATATATTTATCTTCCACATGGTATGGATAGTTTAAATCTTACTATGAGAAATCATTCAATGGATCATTATGATACAGTATTTGTAACTGGCAAGTACCAAAGAGAAGAAGCTGAAAAAACTAACAAAGTATATAAGTTAAAAAATAGAAAAATAGTTGATTGGGGATATTCATTATTAGATGAAATGATAAATGATTATTCTAAAACTAAAAAGAAATCTAAAAAAGAAAAAACAGTACTTATTGCTCCTTCTTGGCAAAAAGACAACATTATAGATTTATGTTTAGATGAAATGTTAGAAAAGTTAAAAGGACATGACTATAAAGTTATAGTTAGACCACATCCACAAGCTGTAAGACATATGAAAGAAAAATTTGATAATCTTAAAGAAGTATATAAAAATGATACTACAGTAGAAATTCAAACAGATTTTTCTTCTAATGATACTGTATTTAATGCAGATCTTATGATTACAGATTGGTCTGGTATAGCATATGAATATGCATTTACAACTAAGAAACCTGTTTTATTTATTAACACACCAATGAAGATTATGAATGAGGATTATAAGAAAATAAAAGTTGAACCATTCAACATTTGGTGTAGAAGTAAAATAGGAAGCGAACTAGAAACTAAAAGTATTAAAACTATTGATAAAAAAGTTGCTAAAATGTTAGAATCTAGTAAGGAATACAATAAAAAGATTGATAAAGTTTTAAATGATAGTGTTTATAATATTGGTGAATCTTCTGAAGTAGGAGCTAACTATATAATTGATGCTATTCAAAAGAAGATTAAGGAAAGGAAGAATAAATAATGTTATTATATATTGATCCATCAGTTATGACTTATGCTATTCAAGCTATTGCTGGTATTGCTATTGCTTTAGGAGCTACTATTGGAATTGTAGTTAGAAAAGCAAAAAAGAAAGTTAATGACAAACTTGGAATTGATGAAAATAAAAATAAAGAAATAGAATCAGATGATATTGTCGTAAAAACATCAAAAAAATAATAGTTTTTTTGTCAAATAGTGTTGGTAAACATTAAATTTGATAAATGAATTGATTATAGAGGATGACTAAAGTCATCCTTTTATATTGTTATTAATTAAAAATATTCTAGATATGAAATGATCATATCTTCTATACTCAAAAGCAATTCTTTTAATTGCTTTAACTAGATTATATTACCTTCAATGATTCCGTTGTTTATTACATATTTAAATAAGTTTTCAATGTATTTAATATTATTTTTATTTAGATTAAATTCTTGATGCATTTTAGGATGAATTAATTTATTTTCGTGATAGATTATGGAAATAAATGATAAAGATACTGAAATTAAACCAGTAACTACTGAAGAATATTATGAAGGTAAAGATACAACTAATGTAGCTTATAGGCCTAAAAATTCTAAATTAGATAAATCTAAACTAGAAGAGAATGGATTTGAAAGACTTCCTTCATGGCAAGATGTAACTAAGAGATACTACAAAGAATTAAGTAAAAGAAGAATATAAAATAATAGTTGAGATTATATTAAAAAGTGTAGTTAATAGAAAACTACGTTTTTTATATTTATATAGAAAAAGATTGATTTTTATTATGAAGAAGTATATCATAGTCGATATTATTAGATGTGAAGAGAAGAGGTATTCTTATGAAAGAAGATGTTAAATATACATCAAACCTTGGTTTATCAAGTGATCTAGATGATATAAACATTGATGATATATGTAATAATAAAGTAGCTCTAAATATGTTGCTACATAATTATCGAAAAATAGAAGAAGAAAATATTATGCTCAAACAAGATGTAAATAGACAATCTACAATAGAAAGAATGTTATATATTAAAGAAAAATATACAAAAATAGCAAGCCATCTTGGCTTATTAGCTACAGTGTTAATAGGTTTTGGTATTAATTTCGTTACAAATAATATCAAGGATATAAAAGGTTTAATTCTATTAGGAACTGGTATAATACTACAAATAATTAGTATTAAATATTCAAATAAAAAAGGTGATGAAAATGATTAAGTATATTTATAATTCTGATGGTTATTATGTTGCATATATAGTTGATGGATTATACTGTTTTTCTTCAAATAATGATTATATAGGTTTTATGAATGGAATTAATTTATATGATTATGATGGAAAATATATGGGAACTTTAACTAATGATGATAGAATAGTTAGAAATGAGTTTTCAGTATTTCCAAATATATTGCCAGTTATGAAACCATTTAAACCTTTTCAACCTTTAAGCCCAATGAAAAGATTTAAGATGTCAAACTTAGGAATAGGTTATACTGATATCTTTTTACATAAAAATACTAGAATAAATTATAAAAAATTAGATAATAAATTTGCCATGTACTTGAATTGTGAACTATATGATTTGAATAATAATTTTCTAGGATGTATTAATGAGAATAAACATGATAAAAATTCAATAGCTAATAGATTTGGAATATATGGAAGTCAATATTCTAAATTATCAATATTTAACAAGTATGGTCCTTATGGAAGTAAATATAGTGTTTTTTCACAATTAAATCAATATTCGAAAAACTATCTTGTTTTAAAAAAAGCAGGGAAAAATGTTGGAAAAATATCAGATAATAAGTATTTGAGTAAAGATATTATTAGTGCGACGGATTTCTTTAATTGGTATAAAGATAGATGTGATTTATAAATAAATTATTAATAATCTAAGCTAAAAACACTATATTATTAATCATACTTTATTATTTAGTATAATTAATAATATAAGTTTTTTAGATTAGATTATTTATATTTAATTTATAAATT
>JAILLM010000145.1 GCA_024693165.1 Bacilli bacterium
TCTAGGAATTATATAACTAGTAACAATTATACTTATCGCAGAAAATAATAATAAACTTAAAGAAAAATCTCCATTTATATAATCATACAAACTAGCTACAAATGCAGAAACACCCATTGTAAATATTGGTATTAATACTAATAAATAGAACAACATTATTTCTTATCTTCTTCAGGGATTAAAGTTCTAGGTGTTAATACACCTGGTGTTATTGTTTCACTAGAAACATTATTTATATTTTCCTTTTCTGCACTTTGTTTAATTATTTCATCAACATCAATATCTTTTGTTCTAGAGTTTAAAATATCAATATTTACTTTAGAGAACTTATCTTGAGACTTTTTAAAGAAATATAATAATACTCCTACTACTAATGCAAGAACAACTACAAAACCAATAATAAGTCCAATAACTTTATTCTTTTTAACAATAGTAACAGTATAAGTATTAGATCCAATCATAGCATTTTCAACTACAATTTCAACAGTAGTCTTTTTATCTTTTAATTCTACTAAACCAGCACCATATACATTAGTGAAATTACCTTCAGTAGTAGCATTAATATATACTTTATCAATATCACTAGGAACAGTAACTGTAAAATCATTCTTTTGTGAATCATAATTTAATTTAAAACCAACTACTTCTAAATCAGTAAGTACAATTGATTGACTACCTTCAGATTGTTTATAAATAACAAAAGGAATTACTATACCCTCTTCAGAATTTTCTTTACTAACAAATCTAATATTTTGAATAGTATTTTTATTATTTAAAATAATATTTGTACTACCTACTACATCAAATCCAGAAATGTTTGAAGTAACTAAATTTAATTCAGTAAATTCCTCAGAAACATAAGCAACAAAACTATCATCATTATTAGCAAATACTATACCTTCACTAGTAGAAATTTCAAAAGGAAAATCAGTTAAATCAATCGCATGTACGCAAACAGGCAAAAGCATAACTAAAAATAATAATACATATTTCAACTTTTTCATATAATCCCTCTATTCTATTTAAAATTATAGCAAAAGATAAAAATAAATACTATAAGTTAAAAACAAATTTATTGTCTAAATAATTATTCATTGATATAATTTTTATAGGATGGTGATACGATGTATTGTCAAAAGTGCAATAGACTACTAAGCGAAGACAATTTAAAATGTACTAAATGTGGTTTTGATAATAGTATTGTATCAAAATCAATCAAACTAAAAGAAACAAACGTAGTTAATAAAAAATTAAATCCAATCACAGTAATAATTGGAATTATAATTCTAATGATTATATCATTTGCAATTACAATAATCATTATGAATAATAATAAAAAAGAAGAATATGAATACAACACAGTAACAAAAGAAGTTGTTTTAAATAATAAATTTACTTTCAAAGGAATAACAATTGATTATCCTGATACTTGGGGTTCATCAAAGACTGCAATATTTAATAGAGAATCACAAAAAGTAAACATAACTTTTAAAGAAATAAATGAAACAGATTATAATGAACTAACATCAATAAATGAATGCTTAAAACATTCCTTTAAAGATTTCACAGGACTTACCTATGCAGAAGAAAGTTTATATACCTACCTATTCGTCTTAGATGGTACTTATTACAAAATAACAGTAAACTATGAAAAAACAAGTTATACTGAAGAAATGCAAAATGAGATAAGTCAAATTATTAATTCTATAACACAAAAAAAATAGGTTTTTAAAACCTATTTTCTTTTTAAAGTATTATTATAAGCTTTTTTACCATTAATGTAACTTAATCCACCTACTGTTACACTTAAACCAGCTAATAATGCAAATATTTCACTTAATGAAATATCACCAGTCTTAGGTGCAGGTGCAGGAGTTGGTGCAGGTGTTGGTGCTGGAGTTGATGGTGTTTCAGGTGTTGATGGTGTTGATGGTGTTTCAGGTTTTTCTGGAGTTTCAGGTGTTTCAGGTTTTTCTGGAGTTTCAGGTGTTTCTGGTGGAGTATCAGGAACTAAACCTTTCTTTTCAGCTTCAGTTTTAATTTCTGGATCCCAGTATTTTCCTTCTTCTTCATTATATCCATGATCTGGAGTAACACAAGAACCACCGTCATTTTTCTTTTCTTCTTGTTTTTGTTCTTCTTGTTTAGGTTCTTCTTTTTCCTCTTCTTGAACAGGATCAACAACTGTATTATCAACAACTACATCGTTTTCTTTAATATCTTCAGTATTGTAATCGTCTTCTTGATCTTCAAATAATACTTCTTCATTTTCTTCAGCAAATACTCTAGTTGACATAAGTGGTGAAGTAAATGTTAAACCACCAACTAATGCAGCTAAAACTAATTTTTTATTTAATCTTGCAGATTTTGAACTTTTCACTTTTAACATATAAAATACCCCCTTAAAGAGTGTTCTTCCTCTTTAAACAGGGCATATAATACCACTTTATGTATAAAAAGTCAAAAAATAGAGAGTATCAAAACTCTCTATAACCATACTCCATATACTACACCAAACATTGCAAGTAAGAATCCTACTACATAGAATACTCTTACAATATCTGTTTCAGCCCATCCTAACTCTTCAAAATGATGATGAAGAGGAGCTTTTAAGAATACTTTCTTATGGAATTTTCTAATAGCAATTATTTGAATCATACTAGATAATGTTTCTACTACGAATACTCCACCAATTAATGCAAGTGAAATCTCATGATGTGTAAGAATAGCTATACTTGCTAATGCTCCACCTAATGCAAGAGATCCTGTATCACCCATAAATATTTTAGCAGGATGTGCATTAAATAATAAGAATCCCATAATACTACCACAAAGGATAAAACAGAAGATAGCTATTGAACTATAACCTACTATCCAATTAGAACCCCAAGCAATAATACCATAAGCTAGTATTGCAAGGAATGATAAACCTCCACATAATCCATCTAATCCATCAGTTATATTAACTGCATTTGTTGTAGCAACAAGTAAGAATAAAATGAATAATGTATAGTAAATTCCTAAATCAACTTTGAAATTGAATAATGAAACCTCTAATGTAGAAGTACCACCAAACTTGTGATAAATCATATAGAATGCAATTGCAATTAATAATTGTAATACAAACTTAACTTTAATAGATAATCCTTTATTATCATGAAACATTATCTTCTTAAAATCATCATAGAATCCAAGTAAACCATAACATAAGAATACAAATATAATAATAAATAAGTTATAGTTCATTTGAATACTACCCTTTAACATAAGTAAAAATATACTTAAGAAAGGAGGAATAATAAATATTAAACCACCAAGTGTTGGAGTTCCATTCTTTAATTGATGTCTTTTATTAATAAATTCACTAACAGTTTGTCTTGCATTTAATTTCTTCATCATTGGAAGTACTACTAATCCAACGCAGATAGATAAAACAAAACCAAGAGTAATTGCTAATGCTGATTTTGCTAATATTAGCATATATCTTCACCTCTTAATTATATTTTATATAATAGATAATTAATTAGTAAATCATAACCTTTATTTTTGTCATATAATTTACAAAAAAAGATAGTTATTAACTATCTTCTTTTTGTATCATTTTCTAAAGTTTTATTATAAGCTCTTTTACCATTAATATAACTTATTCCACCTACTGTAACACTTAAACCAGCAAGTAATGCTAAAATTTCATTTAATGAAATATCACCAGTCTTAGGTGCAGGTGCAGGAGTTGGAGTTGGTTCTGGTGTTGGAGTTGGTGTTGGAGTTGGTGTTGGAGTTGGTTCTGGTGTTGGTGTTGGAGTTGGTGTTGGCTCTGGTGTTGGTGTTGGTGTTGGTTCTGGTGTTGGAGTTGGCTCCGGTGTTGGTGTTGGAGTTGGCTCTGGTTCTAGATGTTTCTTTTCAGGTTCAGTTTTAATTTCTGGATCCCAATATTCTCCAGCCTTTTCATCATATCCATTATCAGGAGTTACACATGATCCACCATCATTTTTCTTTTCTTCTTCTTGTTTTGATTCTTCTTGTTTTTGTTCTTCTTGTTTAGTTTCTTCCTTAGCAGGTTCTGGTTCAACTACAGTATTGTCTTGAACAACATCCTCTTCTTTAATATCTTCAGTTTTATAATCATCTTCTTGATCTTCAAATAAAACTTCATCTTCAGCTGCTAAAGCTTTAACTGATAATACTGGAGCAGTAAATGATAAACTAGCTACCATTCCTCCTAAAATCATAAAATATTGTTTTTTTGTTAATTTTGTTTTTTTACTATTAGTTACTTTCATTTTCATATCCTCCTATTTTGTTAATTTTTTTACTTTATTATTTGAATTTGTAACATCAGCTTCATTTGTATATTGTTTAACTGCTTTACAAACTACAACCAATTTTGGTTCTTTGTAGCCAGAATCATATGAACAAGCTACTAAATTTACAATTTTGTCACCATATTCAAGGTTAACATCAGATCTAACTATTGCATTTTCTTCTACATAATCAACATATTGATTAAAGTTAGCAATATTATCTAGATTATATATCATAAAATTACCATCATTAACACCTTCAGTTACATAAGAAGCAACTATTTCAAGTGCATATACAGAACCATCTTCACTATAATAAACACCATATGGATGTTCATCTAGGAACGATTGAGTTCTAAAATATTTTAAATTATTAAATTTTTTATCTTTTCTCCAATCAGCCATTGAATGACCAAATATTGGAATTGTTGTATTTTGAATTGTACTTGAATCATCACCTAGAGATAAATCAGTATTAGTATGAACGAATAACTCACCTTCATAATAACCATTTTCATTTCTATCTCTATGTAGATAATAATCATTAGTAGAATCATCTACTCTTTGATATACTGGATAATCCATTGATGTTCCAGGAACATCTAAGTATCCAACATAATCACTATTTTCAGCATTATATGCTTGAGCATCTATATCTCTAAATTCATATCCTTTATCTAATAAATATGAATCAGTATATTCATCATAAATAACTGTTTCTTGAACAGGTTCTTCAGTAACTGCAGGAGTATCTTCAGTTTTATCTTCAGTAGTAGTTTCTTCAACTGGTGTTACTTCATATGTTATTTCTGGTTCAAATTCTGTTACATTTGTATTATTTATATCAGGTTTAAACATTTGTGAAGCAGATTCACCAACATTATCAAAGAATACTTTAACTTGTTCAACGCCACTATTCAAAGTGCTTTGTAAATCTTCACATGTATCAGAAGTAAATTCTTTAAAATCGTCTATTTTTGATTCAATTGCATTAGTATTGAAGTTTTCTGTAATAACTGCTTTTAAGTCAGGACTTAATACAGAAAGTACGATTCCACCACCTACTAAAGTAGCTGCAATACCTGGAAAATAGCTAACTATACCTATCTTTTTCATAATTATCACACTCCCATAAAATGGTTCATTTTTCCCCTTTAATTGCTGCATATAATAGCACTTTTACCCTTAAAAGTCAAATTTGGGAAGCATCAAAAAAAGCAACTTTATAGTTGCTTAATGTTTCATCTTTAACTTGGCTATCTTTGGTTTTATTAGAAGAATTAAGTCTACTGGACCATTCATTGTATTGATAAGTAGTAGCGCATCTTGTAGATGCTCTAAATATGTATATTCTTTATCAATATAGTTACAATATTCTTCAAAATCAAAGTCAGTAAACTCACTATCTTCTACATATGCATCGATATATTTTCTAGCATCTCTTAGAATATATACTTTTCTTTCATATTCATCTAAAGATTTAATTCCTAAATAGCCAGAAACCATATATTTTATATCATCATCATATTTAATATCGTTCA
>JAILLM010000146.1 GCA_024693165.1 Bacilli bacterium
TATTAAAGAGGTAAAAGAATTTATTAATAGTTGGTATAGAAGTGATATGTTTAAAGAACTAGATAAATTACATGTTCCTTTTATTAAACCTCCTGTTAAACCTACTAATATTATTCTAAAAAATCCAAATTTCCAATTATCAGTACAAATGTGGGAATATATTAGAAATTATGGAGATAATCTTGATGATAAAGACAATGAAGCGCTAGTAAGTGCTGGAAATGATGCATTGAGATCTCTTTTAGATAATTCATTCTTAATTGATTATTTTGTTATGGATTCTGTTTCTAAAAGAAAAAGAGAAGAAAAAGAGAAAGTTAATAACTATTCAATTATTCTTCTTGCTGATATGATTCGAAGAGTTCTTGAATTACTTAGAATAAACGGTAAAGACATAAGTGAAGAAGAACTATTAAATATTCTTTTAAACCAAGTTAAGATTGAACAAGAAGCTAGACTAGCTGGTATAGAAGACATTAAGAAAAAATTTAAGTCTGAAATAAATGAATATTTAGAAAGGACTTTAAAAAATTTATAGGAGGGTTTCATGAAAAAAATATTAAACAATAAAATAGTAAAATTAATAGCTGGTATTCTTAAAGGAATATTTATGGTTATGCTTATACTATTTATATTTATGGTATGTTTACAAAGATTTAGTAATAATCAAATTTCATTATTTAATTTTAGAATGTTTACTGTTATATCAGGCAGTATGGAACCAAAATATAAAATTGGTGATGTACTAATTTCTGTAGAAACAGATCCAAAAGATATTAAAGTAGGTGACGTAGTTAGTTACCAAGGTGAAAAAAGAGATGTTAAAGGTAAAGTAGTTACTCACCAAGTAATCGATATTGAAAAAGATGAACAAGGTAAATTATACTTCCATACTAAGGGTATATGTGAAAACTGTTTAGTTGAAGATCCAGTTGTATCTGAATCTCAATTATATGGAGTAGTTAAATATAAAGTTAAAACTTTATCATTCATTTATAAAATAGTTGGTACTAAAGCAGGATTATTCTTCTTTATAATACTTCCATTATTCTACATAATTGGTTCTGAAATTATTTATACATTATTAGAAAAAGAAGAAGAAAGAAGAAAAAAGAAAGAATAAGTAATAGATTTGTATAAACGAAAGGGATGATTTTATGTTTAAGAAAAGACATAAAGTTTATCTAAAATTAAATTTAGCTTCGTTAGTATTTGCAGTTGTTTCGTTTATATCAGTAAGTTTTGCGTGGTTTGCTTACAGTGGGCTTGTTGATGTTAAAACAGAGGTAGGTGTAAAAGCTTGGTATATTGAATTTGAAAAGAATAATGAAGTTGTTTCAAACGACATAGTTATTTCTTTATCAGATCTTTATCCAGGAATGGAACCTTTAACTGAAGTCATAACTATTAAGAATTTAGGTGACTCTGATGCTAAATTAAACTATAGCATTGATTATGCACGTATTTTAGATGACGAGAAAGATTATTATGCATTAAGTGATGATTATACTAGTGATAGAATCGAAGATGCGCTAGCTCATAATTATCCGTTTTCTATAAATGCAACATTGAGTAAAACTAGACTAAATGCAAAAGATACAGATGCTGAATTTATTGTAACTGTTTCTTGGCCATTAGACTCTGGAAATGATAAACTTGATAGCTTATGGGGATCTAAAGCATATCAATTTGAAAAGAAACAAGAAGATATGAAAAAGAAAGATTCTAATTACGTTAAAGAATCATCAATTAATATTGGATTTGATGTATCGGCACAACAAGTAACCGATGATGCTGATGATCTTGATTATGATTTTGAATTTGGAAAGACAGTTTTATTTGATGTTAAAAACAATATGATTTGTTCTTCTTTAAGCGAAAACTGCTTAAAGACATATGTAATTGATGATGCTAATCTAATCGGAGATAAAAATGTATCTCTTTTACCAGATATAAGTAGTTTAAATCTAGAAGGTACATTTACTAATTATAAAAGTATACTTGATGAAAAGGTAAGTTCTTGGAATGCTAAAACACGTGAACTAGAAGCAAAAGATATACTAAAAGTTATATCCAAAGATATTAATAATTCTTTAATAGTAACTCCTAATATATCTGATTCAATTTTAGGAACAGTAAAATTTAGTACTAGAGCAGATGATATACTTACTAAAGTGGGTAATACAAATGGATATATAACTTATGATAATAAATATAAATTATTTAATAGTGATACATGTATATGGACTAGTACAAAATATAATAACACATCAGGATATGCTTATATTAAAGATAATGATAAATCTAAAATTTATGGTGAGACTAATAACACAACATGTAATATAATACCTGTTATAATAGCTCAAAAATCAAATATAATATCAGGCTAATAAAGTCTGATTTTTTTATAAAAAAAAATAAGTGATATTTAATCACTTATTCTAATTTTTGAGTAAATTTAATAGTAGCATCAATTGTTAATGTATCATTATTTTTAACTACTTCAGTATCACTTTCATCATCTGATGTTTCATTATCACCATCAAACCATTCAAAGAATACTCTTATTTTAAATGGTTTAATTGTTGTTTCTTCTGAATAATCAAATGTACCATTTATTTCATTATTAACTACATCAATGTATTCAACTTCTTCAGGATCAGTTCCTTCTTCAATTAATTTATATTTAGTAATTATTAAATCATCTAATATTTCGTTTTTATTAATTGTTAAATTATAGTTAAATGATAATTCAACTGAACTTGCATCTATATCTATATCAAAATATCCTTTTGATGATGGAGCAAGTTTATTGTTTGCAACATTCTCATTTTCTAATATAACCGGGTTTATTAATCCAACTGATGAAGATGAACTTGTAATATCTTCGTTATTAAGAAGTATTTGCCAATTAGCTAATGCTAAATCAATGTTTTCTTCAGCAGCAGCAACATATCTTGAGTAAGTATTACTTACTACTGAAAGGGCAAAAGCAAAAATCACAAATAAGAATAAAACTTTCAATTTGGTTTTAATCACAGTTGTCACCTCATTCATATAATAATTATACATTTTATGTTTATAATTTACTTTTCATCATACGAAAAAAGAAAAATTATACATTAAATTTTACATATATTTTTAAATAAGAATTAGCAATTATTTTTTATGCATTATATTATTATTTTTGGTAAAATTAATAATATATGAAGGTATGAAAAAACTAAAGGCAATTATTGCTGTATTTACACTATTATTGATAACAACTATTCTAATTGTTAAAGTGTCATATTCTGTGGATGATAGCTCAATAACATCAGATAGTTATGAAATAAGTAATAATGTTTTGTATGCTATTCCACCATCAGAAACTTTCACAGTAAATGAATTACTTCATAATCTTAACTTTCTTGATTTGATAGATGTACAAGATAAAAAAATAAAAGAGTTGATTCATCAGCTACAGTAGATAACGAATATAATCCAGTCTTTTTTATGTTATAATATAAAAGGATGTGATAATATGAACGAATATATGAAAATTGCTGATGAATTAGCAAAAGATAATTTAAAAACAAATGTAGGTGGTCCTTTTGGTGCTTGTATTGTAAAAGATGGAAAAGTAATTGGTAAAGGTTCAAATCATGTATTAGTTAACAATGACCCAACTGCACATGCAGAGGTAATGGCTATCAGAGATGCTTGTAAAAATATAAACTCTTATGATTTAAGTGATTGTGAATTATATACTTCTTGTTTTCCTTGCCCAATGTGTATGTCTGCAATTATATGGGCTAATATTAAAAAAGTGTATTATGGAAATACTAAAGAAGATGCAGAAATGATTGGATTTAGAGATAAGTTTATTTATGAAGCATTAAGTAAAATTAATAATAATGAAGATACTTCTACAATCGATTTAAACTGTATTGATAGAGAAGAAACTATAAAAACATTTAAAGATTATATGGATAAACAAGATAAGACAATATATTAAGAAAGTGATATATATGGATATAAGAAATGAATTATTAAAAGTAAAAGATGAGAAGTATAAAGAATTTCAATCTAAATTAGTTCCTAATATATCTAAAGAAAATATCTTTGGAGTAAGAACTCCTGAATTAAGAAGAATAGCAAAAGAACTATTTGTTAGCAAAGAATATAAAACTTTCCTAAATGAATTACCACATAAGTATTATGAAGAAAATTTAATTCATTTCTTTGTTATATCTATGATTAAAGACTTTGATGAATGTATTAAAGAAGTTGAAAAGCTTTTACCTTATGTTGATTGTTGGCCAGTCTCAGATCAAGCTACACCTAAAGTATTTAAAAAGCATCATGATAAGCTACTATCATATATAAAGAAATGGATTAAATCTAAACATATATATACATCAAGATTTGGAATAAGAATGCTTATGAATGAGTATCTAGGTGATGATTTTAAACCAGAGTATTTAAAGTTAGTTGCATCAATTAAAAGTGATGATTATTATTTAAAAATGATGGTTGCTTGGTATTTTGCTACTGCACTTGCTAAAAGATATGATGAAACTATAATTTATTTTGAAGAACATAGATTAGATGATTGGATACATAAGAAAGCTATTCAAAAAGCTTTAGAAAGTTATAGGGTATCAAATGAGCATAAAGAGTATTTAAGAAATCTAAAATAAGACTATATAATGAAGTGAACCCCAAATAGTTCACACTAAAAAAAGACTACAAGATTTATTTTCTTGTAGTTTTTGATTTTAATCTTTTTGTGTTGTAAAATAATATCCAATCTTCTACAAGTTTTTGGTATTCTTGTAAAGATGATATAT
>JAILLM010000159.1 GCA_024693165.1 Bacilli bacterium
ACTTATGATATTATTTTATATAGAATAGAGGGCATTTATGAAGAATAAAAAGATGATTGTTATATTTTTATTAATGATATTAATTCCTATAAATGTTCATGCGTATAGTATTAATTGTGGTACTGGTAAATATAACTATGGTGATGAATTTACTTGTTATATTGATGGTATTGATGAAACTAAAACATATGAATCATTAAGTGGAACTTATACAATACCTGATAGTCTTACTTGTTCAGTTCAAAAAGCTAAATGTGGTTTTAATGGAACTACTGGTGGTAATGAATTTAATTTAAGTGGTACTACTTGTGGTAAAGAAGATTTTCCTTTAACTTGTAAGGTTACTAAAGAGGTTAGTGAAGATACTTCAGTACAAATTACGGTAGATAATTTTAAATATAAAGTTGATGGTAAAGAGTCTAGTGAGAAATTAAGAAGTAACTTAATTAGTTTATTAAAAAAGAAAGAGACTACTACAACTACAACAACTAAGAATAGAAATATTTTAAATGGTAATTCTCTTTTGAAAAGTGTAAAAGCAGATACTGATTTTACTTTTTCTAAATATATAACTGAATATGATATTCAAGTATTATATTCTGTTAAAGAAGTTAATTTTACTTATGAAAAGAATTTAGAAAGTGCGAGTGTTAAACTTGCAGCAACAGATTCTGTTACTATGAGTGGTAATAAAGTAAATGTATTGCTTGAAGAGGTTGGAACAAAATCATTTGATTTAATTGTTACATCAGATGATGGTGGTGAAACTGTTTATACATTTAATGTTGAAAGATTAGATAAAGGTGAAGGTTTATATGATAAAAATACAGATGTTACTTTATCTAAACTTGAAGTAGGAAATTATAACATTAATTTTGATCCTAAAGTATTTAACTATACAATTACTGTTGATAGTTCGGTAGATAGTATTACAGTAAGTGCTAGTCCTACAGTTGAAGGTGCTACTGTAACTGTTCTTAATAATACTGATATCAAAAATGGTACAAATATTATTGTTAGTGTAACTGCTTTGGATAAGAAAACTACTAAAAATTATACAATCACTGTTAAGAAGAGTGTAGATTATTCATTAGTAATTAATAGCGTTATTATCGGAGTTGGTGCATTACTTATTCTTATATTAATTTTAAGAATTGTTAAAGTAATGAATCACCATAGTAAAGATGATCCAATTTATAAATATAAGATGCAACAAAAGAATAAGAAGGTTAGTGTAAATACTCCACCAGCACAAGCACCTGAAGTAATTACTAATGTAAATAATAATACTAATAATCAAAGTAACTAATAAAAGTTACTTTTTTTATGTTATTATAGTTATATAAAATGGTGATATATATGAAGAAAGAAGTGTCATGTGGAACTATTACTTTTTATAAAGATAAAGTTCTTTTAATAAAACAAAATAAAGGTTATGTTGGTTTTCCTAAAGGACATATGGAAAAAGGGGAAACTGAAGAAGAAACAGCTATAAGAGAAACTAAAGAAGAAACTAATATTGATGTAAAAGTACATAAAGATAAAAGATATTGCATTAACTATACAATTAATAATACTATTTTGAAAGATGTATATTTTTTCTTAGCTGAACCAATTAGTTTTGATATTCAAAAACAAGATTCTGAAATAGAAAAATCAATGTGGGTTGATAAATCTTTAGTATGTGAATACTTATCTTATGATGATACTAAAGAAGTATTTTTAGAAGCTTTAAATGATATAGAAAATTTGACTGAAAACAAGTAATTTTATATAATTGAAAATAGTTTTAGGGAGATTGTTATGAAATATTTTTTAGGTAAATTAAATAAGGGTAAATATGAACCTATTGATTGTATAAATGAAACAGATATTTTATCAGTTATTAATTTTACTTCTAGATATGAAAGTGAAGATTCATTAAGAAGTGATTTAGTAAGTAAAGGATTAATAAAAGGTGAAGAAAGACTTGCCTATGTTTCTTTAACAAAAGGTGAATATAAAAGAATTCCAAATGGAGAGAATTTAACTTTTAGTTATGCTAAAGATTACAATACACCAAATGGATTATATGTTACTTTAAAGAAAGAAAAATATAATAAAGATTTATATATATTCTTAAGTAAGAAAATTAAAGAAAAATATTCTGGTGTTAAAAAACATATTGCTGAAAGAGCTAATATTTTAGAAGTATTAAATGAAGTTCTTTATGCTAATGAAATAGGTATAGAAAAGTATGAATATGATACTTTAGATAAAGCTAATTTAAATGATTTAGTTTTAAAGTTTTTAAGATCAGCGATTGGTATTTATGATAGTAAAACAAAGAAATATCAAATGACTAATGGTAAGCTAGATTCTAATGAAAGAAAACTAGTTGATTTAGTTCTTTTATTAAACATGTATTATAATGAACTTATTAGAGAATCTTTATATGAATATATTGATGATAATCAAGAAGTAAAGCAAGAAGAGTATCAAGAAATTGAAGATTATGATAAAGAAGAATTCTTAACTGATGAAGACTTTGAAAATTATGGAATGAATCCTGATAATTATGGACATTTAATTAGAGAAAGAAGAAAAAATTAATAATGATTTTTTCTTTTTTTTTATTATATAAAT